>JAADEB010000059.1 GCA_013153655.1 Chlorobiota bacterium | reverse complement strand
CCGCGGAATGGCGGCTCCCCTCTGTCCGCCGGCATTCCGCGGCCGGAACTTCGGCAAGGCCTCCGCGCATATCGCTTCGCCCCCTCGCGCAAACCCGGCGCACAAAGCCGGCACCGGTAAACGGATAACGTGGAACGGGAAACGTGAAATGGAAAACGTATAACGATTAACGGGATGTAAAGACGCCGTATACCGGCGTCTCTACGTTTCGACCATCAAATCATCATATGGTAGAGACGCGATGCATCGCGTCTCTACATGATTCATGAATATAATGATAGAACGATACGCCACATACGGCGTCTCTACGAAATCATCAATTAAAAAATCCAAAAAAAATCCGTGATACCCGTGTTGTCTGCGTCCCAAAAAAACACGTTTCCCGTTCTACGTTCTCAGTTTCCCGAAAAGGAGATTTCTCCCGCCTGAGGCGGACTCGGCGTCGCTCCCTTCGGTCTTCTGTCGAAATGACATACGATTGCACGGTTCAACGATTTAACGATTTAACAAGTCTATTCAACTCTTCAACCCTTCAACTATTCAACAGAAAAAACATGTTCCCCGTTTCCCATTCCCCTTGTTCCGAAAATGCACCGGTCACCGGTCATCAGTCAAACCGACTTAACGATTTAACGGTTTCACGATTTAACGATTTAACAAGTCTATTCAACTCTTCAACCCTTCAACTATTCAACAGAAAAAACACATTCCCCGTTTCCCGTTCCCCGTGTCCCAAAAAACACATCCGTCATCGGTCACCGGTCATCAGTCAATCCGATTTAACGATTGCACGATTTAACGGTTTAACAAAAAGTAAATCAATCCATTCAACTTTTCAACTTTTCAACTCTTCAACAAAAATTACCGATTGCACAATTCTACGATTCAACGCCCCCGCAGCAAATCACCAATATTTTAATTAACTTTGTGGATGGATAATTATAAATTATAATGTATGGCAGGACATAGTAAATGGGCCAATATCAAGCACCGCAAAGGCGCACAGGACGCCAAGCGGGCCAAAATGTTTACCAAAGTATTACGTGAAATCAATATTGCCGTTCGCCAAGGCGGTCCCGACCCGGAAAGCAATCCCGCATTACGGCGGGCTATCGCCAATGCGCGCGGCGTGAATATGCCCAAGGATAATATCCAACGGGCCATTAAGAAAGCTTCGGGCAAAGATGCCGAAAACTATCAGGAAGTTACCTTCGAAGGCTACGGACCCTATGGCATCGCCTTCATCATCGAAACGGCCACGGACAACACCAACCGCACCGTGGGTATCATACGCTCCATATTCAACAAAAACGGCGGCGAACTGGGCAAAACAGGCTCCCTGGAATATGTGTTCGACCGCAAGGGCGTTTTTACCATTGAAAAAGAAAAAACAGCCGGCATGGATCCCGAAGAGCTGGAAATGGAACTTATCGACGGCGGCGCCGAAGATATCGAAACCGACGACGAATTCATCACCGTCTATACCGATTACAAAGATTTCGGCCTCATGGCGTCCAAACTGGAAGAATTGGGTATCGAAGTGAAAAACGCCGGCCTCCAACGCATCCCCAAAACCACCAAAACCCTGCCGCTGGACCAAGCGGAAAAAATCCTGAAACTGGCCGAAAAATTCGAAGACGAAGACGACGTACAAAACGTTTACCATAACCTGGAACTCACCGACGAGTTGATGGAAAAACTCAACCTATGAAACTCCACTCGCTCATTCACGAAAACTTCAAGCTGGACGGCGGCGCCATGTTCGGCGTGGTACCCAAAACGCTCTGGCAACGCACCAACCCGGCCGACGAAGACAACCTCATTCAAATGGCCACCCGGAGCCTCCTCATCGAAGACGGCGACCGGCTTATCCTCATCGACACGGGTATGGGCGACAAACAAAGCGACAAATTTTTCGGCTACTACAAACCCACCAACCGCGGCGGCCTCTACCGCAAATTGGAAGAACTGGGCTACACGCCGGACGACATCACCGACGTGATCATGACCCACCTCCATTTCGACCATTGCGGCGGATCGGTTATCCGCGACCAAGAGGGCAACCTCGTTCCCGCCTTCCCGCGAGCACGCTACTGGTCCAATGAAAAACACTGGGATTGGGCCGTACATCCCAACCGGCGCGAACGCGCTTCGTTCCTGAAAGAAAATTTTGTACCCCTCCAAGAACACGGCGTGCTGCATTTCGTCCCCACTCCCGACGCGGGCAACCGCCTGGGAGCCACCGATCTGAAAATGGATTTTATTTTTGTCAGCGGCCATACCGAAAGCCAAATGCTACCGGTGCTTTACCATGGCGACAAAACCTTGGTGTTCATGGCCGACCTGCTTCCCACCACGGGACACATTCCCCTGCCTTATGTGATGGGCTACGACACACGGCCGCTGATTACCCTGGACGAAAAAGACGATTTCCTCAACTGGGCCGCCGACAACGGCATTTACCTCTTCCTGGAACACGATCCCGAAAACGAAATCATCACCGTCAAACATACCGACAAAGGCGTTCGATTGGATAAAATTTTAACTTTGCACGAATTTATTAACCTATAAAACCATTTTACATTAATATGAAAACAATAGCAAGAATAGTACTCGTAGGTCTGTTGGCCTACGGTATGACCGGTTGTGGCGCTTTCCGGAAAACCGCCGGCGAGGCAAAAAAAGCCGAAGGAACCGAAACCGCCGCCAAAACCGAAGCATCCGTTCCCGACAAAATCAGCGCACTCTACACCCGCGAAGAAGTACGCGGCTGGCAACACAAAGACCCGCTGACCGACAAACTTCCCGGCATGAGCGTCAACCGCGCCTACGCCGAATTGATGAAGGACCTTCCCAAGGGCGACACCGTCATAGTGGCCGTCCTGGACTCCGGTATGGACATTGATCACGAAGACCTCAAAGACGTGATTTGGACCAACCGCGACGAAATTCCCGGCAACGGCATCGATGACGATCACAACGGCTACGTGGACGACGTACACGGCTGGAATTTCCTGGGCAACCGCGACGGACGCAAAGCCTATGCCGAACAACTGGAACTCACCCGCATCGTGGCCAAATACCGACCGCTGTGGGCCGGTAAAACCATCGACCAAATTCCCGAAAAAGACCGCGAAATGTTCCGCCTCTATCAACGCGCCGAAAAAAAATTGGCCGAAAAACTCAAAGAAGCCAAAGGCATGGAACGCCAGCTGAAAATGTATGAGGCCATGGTTGCACAGGTGGAAAATACCCTAAAAGATTACCTTAAAACCGATGAACTTACCGAAGAAAAAGTAAAGGCCATCCAAACGGATGATGAAAAAATTCTGGCCGCCAAAGAAAAATATCTTCAAGGATTGAACAGCCACAACAAAAGAATCGAACGTTTTCGCAAATATATGGAAGGCCAATTGAAATACAACCTGAACATCGACTTCAACGGCCGTGCCGTAGTGGGCGACAACCCCGACGATTGGAACGACCGCAATTACGGCAATCCCGACGTACGCCCCGTGGACGCCGACGAAGCTCATGCCACCCACGTGGCCGGTATTATTGCCGCCAAGCGCAACAACGGTATCGGCATCAACGGCGTGGCCGACAAAGTGCTGATCATGCCCATCCGTGCCGTTCCCGACGGTGACGAATATGATAAAGACATTGCGCTGGGTATTCGCTACGCGGTGGATAACGGCGCCAAAATTATCAATTGCAGTTTCGGTAAATATTTCTCCCCCCATAAGGATTGGGTATGGGATGCCATCAAATACGCCGCCGATCACGATGTGCTTATCGTCAATGCCGCCGGAAACGATGCCAAGGATATGGACAAATTCGGCGAATTCATCTCCTATCCCAACGACGGCGAAAAACCCGGACAAGAAATCGCCGACAACTTTATCACCATCGGTGCTTACAGTCCTTTCTTCGGAGCCGACCTGCCCGCTTCGTTCAGCAACTACGGCAAAACCACCGTGGACGTATTTTCGCCCGGCGTGGATATTTACTCCACCGTGCCTTTCAGCGATTATGCTTCCTTCAACGGCACCTCCATGGCCGCTCCGGATGCCGCCGGTGTAGCCGCCTTGATTCGTTCGCGTTATCCCGAACTGACGGCCTCCGAGGTAAAACACATCCTGATGGATTCGGGTATCGCGCCGGTGATCATGGTGTTTGTTCCCAGTGAAGACGGTAGCAAGGAACCCGAGGTAAAACCCTTCGAAGCCTTGTCCAAAAGCGGCCGTATCGTAAATGCTTACCGCGCCCTTCAAATGGCCAAAGAATTGGCCGAAAAGAAAAAAGCCGCCGGCACGAAATAATTTACCACCATAAATAATAATAACCGGCCGTCCGCCTTCCGGGGTGGACGGTTTTTTTATGTGGTATGGAAAGACAAGATTTTTTGAAAATTTTATGTAAAAAATCTTTTTTCAATCCGAAGGAAATGCGTAACTTTCAACTTGAAAAATCTCAAAACCTCTTCATTATGAAAAAAATCTATTTTCTTTTCATGTCCTTCTTACTGACAAGTCTGGCTTACGGCCAAGCCACCGACTTGTATTTCAGCAAATACGGCGAAGGTTCGTCTAACAACAAATTTTTGGAAATTTACAACGGAACCGGCGCCGATGTTGACCTTTCGCAATATGCCGTGGAACTGTATGCCAACGGAGATAGCACAGCGACAAATTCATTGACCCTTACCGGCACATTGGCTTCCGGCGACGTTTATGTGATTGCCAATTCCAGTGCCGATCAAGCCATTCTTAATGCAGCCGACACCACCTCCACGGTAACTTATTTTAATGGTGACGACGCCGTGGTTTTGACAAAAAACGGTAACCCGTTGGATGTAATCGGCGAAGTGGGTGTGGATCCTGGTGATGGTTGGACGGTAGCAGGTGTGTCCAATGCTACCGTGAATCATACACTCATCCGAAAATCCACTGTATGTAGCCCCACCACCGACTGGGCCGTATCGGCCGGAACCAATGCCGACGATTCCCAATGGAATGTTCTGGACAGGGATGCCGGTTGGGACCAGCTGGGGTCCTACAACGGATGTAGCTCCCAACCCGAATTGCTCATTACCTCCCCTTCCGACGGTTATGTGTTCAATCCCGAAACCACCGATGTTACCGTGGAATTCACCGTAAACAATTTCACCGTGGCACAATCCGGCGGCGACGGTTATATCGTTTATTCCGTTGACGGCGGTGCTTCACAAGACAAATACGATACCGATCCCATCCAATTGACAGGTCTTTCGCAAGGTAATCATAGCGTGAGCATGGAATTAGTGGATAGCACCGGCAACTCTCTAAATCCTGCTGTAACCGATCAAGTGAGCTTCACCATCGCTTCCTACACCCAAGTGGCTGACCTGGCGGCCTTGCGTGCAGGAACCATTGGCGATTATTACGAAGTAACCGGTGAAGTGATTATTATTGGCGGGCAAGAAAATCGCGGAAGACTTAATGCTTTCGTACAGGATGCTTCCGCCGGTATCATGATTTATGACCCTAACGCTGTAATCGATTATAACCAATACAACTTGTATGACGGTGTAACCAACCTGAAAGGTAAATTGGCATCCTATGCTGGTATGATGGAATTGATTCCCACCGTTGACCCCGGCACTTCTTCTTCCAATAATACCGTTACGCCTCAGGAAGTAAATATTGCCGATTTCAATGCCAATCATGACGATTACGAATCGGAATTGATCAAGTTCACCCGTGTCCGTATCGATACCTCCGGAGGCAATACCGTCTTCGAGGCTCGCACCAATTATGATCTGTATAACGCTACGGATACCACTACCTTACGTGTATTCTTCTCCGATCTTGCCGGAGAAAGCATACCCACCGAAGAAGTGGATGTAACGGGAATAGGTGCTGAGTATTACGGACATCCCCAAGTATATCCTCGAAGCATTAACGATATTACGCTTGGCATGAGCACAAATCCCATTGCCGGCTTGCGCATCTATCCCAACCCCGTAACCGGTGGAAACGTCTACATCCATACGCCTGCCGGTTTGGAAAAATCGGTTCAATTGGTGGATATTACGGGTAAAACAATTCTTACCACCCGCCTCCAAGGCAACGGATGGATCCGCCTGCAAGTACGTCCCGGCATCTATATGCTGCGTGTACGTGAAGGAAATCGCGTATCCGTATTGAAATTATTGGTTAAATAAAACACCGTTTACCACAAAACAATTCGACCGGTCCATTACGGACCGGTCGTTTTTTATGGAAAATTTTATCAAATGATTTTCGACTAAAAAACTTAACCTTTTGTAAGAATCCAAACTTCTTTGCCTGCGGCACGCAATTCTTGTTTGGCTTTTTGAGCCTCTCCGGCATCCTTATAAGCGGCAATGGCCACCAAATGCAAACCTTTGGCATTGGTTCCCGCCTCTACGGGTGTATACCCTTCGGCTGCCAAGCGTTCCATCAATTTGCGCGCATTGGCTTCTTGGCCGAAAGCACCTGCAATGAGGTAGTAAGTAGGACCTTGCACTTCCGTGCCGGCTGTCCGGTTATCTTGTGTCAATGTTTCATTCACGGCCTTTTTGACCGGATGAATTTTAACCGGCGGAAAGGTGGCTTCCAAAGTATAGGAAGCTTGCTGAACGGTTTCGGTTCCGGACATGGATGCGGAGCCGAAATGCATAAAAGTCCATGCCACCGAACCCGCTATCAAAAGTGCGGCGGCGGCGGTCATTACGGTTCTTTTTACGGATAATTTTCGGGAAGTAGGCAATGTGTACACCGGTGTTTTTGTTTTAGGAATGGAAGTCAATAAGGTTTCGTGTTTTTCAACCGGTCTGCGTACTACGGGATGCAAACCGAAAGCTTCCGGCAAAAAATTAATGCCCGGAGCGGAAATAAACCTAAGCTTACCGTCATGAAACACAAAAGAGCCGAGCGGATCCAAATAGAGATGACCGTGACGGTTGAGGCCGGCAACCCATTCGTCGGTAATGCGGTCGATCAAACGGCGGGCCTCCGCGCGGGTCATGTTTTCCCGGCGCGCGATGCTGTCGCTGAGCAGTCCGTCGTCGGTACGTAAGCGGAGATTAAAGGTCAAATCTTTGGAAGGCGGAAAAAAGCTGTGGTCTTCCTCCGCATAATATGCCGGTTTTCGCTTGGCTACAAAGGTTCCGAACCCCGGCACCGTTACCAAATCATAACGTTGCAGCAGGTCGGCAATATGTTGTTCCAGGTTCTTTTTCATATGTACAAATATAGGATTTTTCCTTTTTCCGAAGCGCTTCGGCCACCGATTTTTTTGTAATTTTGACCCTGCAAAAATCCCAAAACCGATTCAAATGCCTATTACCAAAGATATTACCATTGAAGATTTGGTGGAAGATTATCCCTTTGCCGAAGAATTCCTGCGCGTACGCGGAATCAAATGTATCCGCTGCGGTGAACCTATTTGGGGTACCCTGGAAACGGCCTGCAAAGACAAAGGCTTTACCGATGAACAAATCGAAGAGATTGTAAAAGACTTGAATGCCCTGGCCGACGACCCCGAAAAAATGAAAGACCCCGCAGAAGGCCTCCCCCGTATCGAAGTCAAAAAAGTGGACAAGGAAGACTCAAACAAATCCTAAATCCTGGTACCCGTGGCTATATTCCCGCGGTTTGCTCGATAATAATCTTTTTCATAACTCCTCGGAGTGTCCCTGTCCCTCTTAGCTAATATTTATTTGAATTAATCGAAAATTATTTATAATTTGCTCGCGAAACAGAAAGTTGTATGGCCAAGAAGAAAAAGTATCAATTCGAATTCCTTATCAAGGTTTCCCCCGCGATGTTGCACAAATATTTAACGGCTCCCTCGGCACTGGCGCAATGGTTTGCCGATGATGTGGTATTCCGCGGCGGAAATTACATTTTTATCTGGGGCGATTCCGAAGAACGCGCCAAACTCACCCGTAACAAAAAAAATGAACGGGTTCGATTTCAATGGCTTGATCAAGAAGGTAAGGAAACCGAATATTACACCGAATTTAAAATTTTGGTGGACGAACTCACCGACGATGTTTCCCTCCTCATCACCGATTTCTCGGATGATAATGAAGAGGAAACCCTCATGCTTTGGGAAAACATGGTGGACGATCTGAAACATATCCTGGGTGTGGGATAATTTTTTAAGTTTATGAATTGTATAAGAAGAAAATGACGAGGAGTTAATGTTCTTTTAGGAAACATTTATAGTAATTGGAAATCAATACAAATTCATATTAAACATAAGAAAATCAGAAATAATTTTATCCATTTGCAATTGCCTTTAAAGGGTTCAGTATGAGTACTTATGATATCTTGATTAAAAGAAACGCCCTCTCCGGAGGGCGTTAAATCCATAACGGTAATATTATTGCCTTTCTTTCAAAATATGGGGCCTGTCGGGTTGGCCGGGCTTTTGTCTGTGCTTCCGGCGGTATTGCATGAGCCTGTGGCGCCAAGCATCTTCCAGGCCGATGAGTTCCAAAGCTTTGCGAGGAGGCAAAATCCGCTGAATTTGCGAATAATATTTCATTTTAACCCGGTGCATCTCCTTTTCGATGGCCAATAATTTATCCATTTCCCCGGCCGCTTGTGCAGCGGACAAAGGTTGCGGATTGTTTTTCTTTAAACGGCGTAAAATTTTGCGTTTACGAATCACGAGTTTCATCATGGCCTTGTCATATGCTTCCATGACGGGTTTAAGTTCGCGCGCTTCGCGCGGGCTAAGCCGGAGACGTTCTTGAACAAATTGCCATTTCTTCTGAATCAGGCGTTGATATTTTTCCTTAAACATACGTTCATTCATAACCGGACCTCCGTGATGCCCGGGTTTTCCACGGCGTTGTTCATATCGGGGGGAATGCGGTTTGACCGGTTTTTGGTGCTGTGCTTCCATGGGATAATACCATAGTAAAGCAATGGTAAACAACAGAAAAAAACGTTTCATAACATATGATTTTAGTGTTTAAATATCGTATTCCAAATCGTCGGCGGCCAGGAGATATTCATCTATCACTTCGTCGGGGATATCCGAAAAATCGTTGTCTCCGTTATCCGGGCGGGTAATAAGCGCCGGTCCGGAAACTTGCAAACTGTCGGTTTCCGGGGGCATATCGCCCGCCGATAACATTTGCCGGTAAAATCCCCATCCGATTAGCAACAACACGGTGGCCGCCGCCAGGGATACCCAAGCGTACGGACGACGTTTGACCCGGGGGTTCTCATGCCGTATCCGGGCCGTCATGCGCGTTTCCAAATCTTCAAAATATTTTTCCGGAATACGGTAATGTTTCCGGAAGGTTTCGGGGAAATCATATGTGGGTTTCTCCTTCATCATTCGGGATTTCAAACTTTTGATACATTTCAAGTAAAAAGGTTTAATCCGCCCATAAAAAAAGCGACCCTCAGGGAGGATCGCCTGTAGTGGAGCCGGAGGGACTCGAACCCTCGTCCGGTCAAGATTTTGGCAAGCTTTCTACATGCTTAGTCCGTGTTTGATGGTCGGCCGTAAGCTGTCCACGGACAGACCACTTACGGCTTAGCCGCTGCTTTCTCGGAACGGCTTAGCGGCCTCACCGTTCCCAGGTTTACTTTCCGGAGCCCCTTTACCGGACGCCGTAAACCAAGGCATCCGAGGGACTGCCCGCCTTCCGGCCTTGCCGGAACGTTGGCCTTAATTCCTACTGTGCTTCGGAATTAGGCAGCGAGCGCAAAGTTAGCTTCGCCATTTATTGTTGTGTCGGGCTTGATTAACGAGGAAACCCAACCTCGGCATGCTTACTTGTCAAAGAACCTTGCCGTCGAAACCGGTCGGCCCCGGTTTGTCACTTTTAGCGATGCAAAAATAATACCAAAAATCTTAATGACAAAATGACACTAAGCCTAATCAAATCGCTCCCGGTAAAGGCATTCATCATCGAAAAAAATTTTTTGCACAAAAACAAAATTTGTTTTAACTTTGCACCGCCTTTTAGCACGGGATGTAGCGCAGTCCGGTTAGCGCACCACGTTAGGGACGTGGGGGTCGCAGGTTCAAATCCTGTCATCCCGACCCGAAACCGCCGTTTTTTTACAGACGGCGGTTTTTTTTTATAAAAGAATAATCGAGACAAGGGAACACGGGTTCGTCAACGGTTCTTCGGGCAATCCTTTACGGATGGAAAAAGCCAAACCGCACCGGATCATCACCCGACGCCTTTTTAAAAGCCGCCACTCTAAATGATTTTTTTTTCGCCCGCGGAATTTTTATGGCAGGCTCTATTTTTTAAGATACACCACTTTTTGTTTTACAACCGACCTGTTGCCCGCCCGGTCCCGCGCTTCCAAACGCAGCCAATTTTCACCTTCATGTAACGAAACGGTCATTCCCGCACCGGGTTTTACAGGTTTTCCGTCCAAATGAATTTCTTTAAGTCCCGACACAAAGGCACGATCCCGTGCAAAAGGCCGCACTTCCGTTTGTGCGGCATATACGGTATCGGCCACGCGAAGGCTCAACAGGGGACGCGAATCGTCGTTCAGATACCCCGTGATTAATCTTTCACGAGACGAAAGAACAAAATACTCGCCGTCATAAGTGGCGGCGGTCTTTGGTGCTTCCTCATTTAATGTCAAATCCGGAACGGTCCATTTTCCGGTACGTAAATCATAGAAACCGAAACGGATTTTTCCATCCTTACGAAAACTGCCGAACAGGCGGTTTCCCGAGTTCGAAACGGCTAACAACAAGCCGTGGTCACCGGGAAAACGAACGGTTTGCACCTTTCCTCCCGGAAGGTCATATATTTTTATGGTATGGGCGGGAGCGGTAAACAATTTTCCCGCCCGGTAGAAGATGATGCGTTGCGGTTCCAATGCCGCCGATCGCGTTTCGGATTTTCCGTGACGAATAATGACAAACCGGCTTACGTCCGAAGCATCGTCATTGGTAAGGATGCTGTAAACCATGCTTCGGCGGTCGTGACCGAAAAGGCGGTCGAAGCGGTCGCGAAGCAAAATAAGCCGGGGCGAACGAAGCGGCACGGCATAAAGGCGGCCGAAAGTTTGTCCGTAATCCGGCGCATGCCACACATACAGGGTATCGCCGCGAACAAATCCATCCCTAAAATGTCCGCTCTGATAGACCAGCCATCGAAAATCGGCGGCGAAACTTTTGTCGTTCTCCATGACACGGCGCACCCTTGCATTGGGTGACATCCCGGGGAAATCATCTCCGGTAAGGCTCAGCAAAACTTCCGTTTTCATGTCCGGCAAAAATACACGGACCAATTCGTATTGTTTCTTATCACGTAGCGGAATACCCAATATAACCGATTTGGGACGGTTGCTTACGGCCAGGATACGAAAACCGTGGCTAATACCCCGTTTTTGCATTTCCAATTCGCCGGTTTTTTGCAGGGACGCATCGTACGTTTGCAGCCATTTCCCGCGTTTCACCACCAAGGTACCGTCGTCGAAAAGACGGATTTGGTCGGCCGGAAATTCAGTGTCGAAGATCAGGTAATCCCCGCCTTCGATTCTTTGGGTTTGGACTACCGGCGGGACAAACCAAACCTTGTTTTTCCAATGCTTCACTTGCGCGGACAGAAGCGAAGTCGAAAAAATGAGCAAAAGAAAGATGACCCTTTTCATGATTTTTTTCTTAAAAAATATAAATGATGGAGGTTGTTGTCAAGCCAAAAAGTCATTTTAAGATAAAATATTATGAGATAAAAAAAGATAAAAAACAATAAAAAAATTTTTATTTTATCAAAAAGAATATTATTTTTTGATGTATTTTTTTTGAAATATAATTATTTAAAAGGAAAATCCACATGTTTTTTTGAGTTAAAGGGCATGTTCGAACGAAAAAGTTTTTTGGCTGTTTTTTTCTGATGGGGATTTTGGAGGGGTTAATGGAATAATGTATTTTTGCGCCTTAAAAAAAGATAGATTTATGCAATATCATTTTGCCGAATCGTTGGAGGATGCACTTCGTTTTTTGAAGGAGCACGAAGCCGTGATGGTATTTTTTTCCGATGAATCCTGTAACGTGGGGGATGCCTTATCGCCCAAGTTGCAAAATATGTTGAAGGAGCATTTCGACAAGATGGATTTTCTGGAAATCAACGTGCAAATGATTCCCGAGGCGCGAGGTCATTTCAATATTTTCGTTATTCCGTCGGTATTGGTTTATTTCGACGGGCGCGAAAGTATTCGTCAGGCACGGCATGTGAATCCTACGGGTTTGGCGCGCGAGATTGATCGTCTGTACGCCTTGTTTTTCTAATCAATCGCTTAGCAATTTATGTTTTTCCGGATAGCGCCAGGGCACGGATTTATCTTTATAAAATCCGGGCGGGAGTAATTTTTGGATCAAAGATAATCTGATACGGAAAGGGCGCCAATTTCGTTCTTTACGGGGGGTCCATCCCGCTTCGGCATAAGCACATATTCTGGGGAAAGTCATATAGATTAAGTCACGCATGTTGCGGATGGTTTCGGTCCATAAGGGGGCTTCGATTCCTATAAATTTATTTATGTCGAGGCTATCCACGGGTTCCAAAGTTTTAGTATAGGCTTTTTTGAGGTTAATATATCCCGCCCAATGAAGTCCGATAGGTGTTCGTTTGTTGTATTTCATATCCAAATACATGTAGGGCGCGTAAGAATATATGAGGGGATGGCCGCTCTGTGAGGCTTTGACGGCTTCGTTTTTATGGATCCAGAATTGTACCACCGTACCGCTATCCGGATGAGCGCGAGCGATTTCATCCCACCCGATCATGGTTTTGCCGTGACTTCGGACAATTTTTTCCACACTATCGATGAAGCGGATATATTCATTATGGGGAGTGGCATTACTTTCGTCACCGCCGATGTGGATGTAGGGAGAAGGGGATATGGCGGCCAATTCGCCGATCACACGGTTTACGAATCCATAGACGGTATCTTTGGACGTGCAAAGCGAACTGAATCCTACACCGGTTCCGGAATATAATTCGCGTCGTTTGTTGTCGCAATTGAGGAAAGCATAGGAGGCCAAAGCGGCATTAGTGTGCCCCGGCATATCGATTTCCGGGATGATTTCGATATAACGGTTACGGGCATATGCCACAAGATCGCTATATTGTTTTTGGGTAAAATAGCCGCCCGGAGTACTATCCACTTCAATTAGAGCACCGCGCCGGGTAAGTTCGGGATAAGATTTTATTTCGATACGCCAACCTTGGTCATCGGTCAGGTGGAGATGTAATTTGTTTATTTTAAATCGAGCGAGGTAGTCGATTAGGTAGCGGATTTGATTTTCGTCGAAAAAATGACGAGCTACGTCCAGCATCATTCCTCTGTACTCGTATTCGGGCCAATCGATAATATCTCCGGCGGGGATGTAATATGAGTTGATGGCTCTGCGACCGGCAATAATTTGCCCGAGAGTTTGTAGGCCGTAGAAAATCCCTTTTTCGTTGGGAGCTTCCAAAAGGATTTTTTTTCTACGGATTTTAATATGATAAGCGGAAGAATTATCGGTATCTTCCACGGGAGCTTTTCTGATAACTATATAATTATCCGACGGGCAAGTATCGGGGTAGCGTATATTTTCAAAATAATCGGAAAGGATAAAGGCGGGCATATATCTAATGCTATCCAGAAATATAGAATCTCGTATATCCGGGCAAATATTAATTTGGGTTTTAATATTAAAATCTCCGGGCGCCGGTTTTACAATACGGGGTTGGGGAATGACGGAATAATATACGCGACCGTTTTGTTGTGCTCTTAAAGCTATACCGTTTCCCGAAATTAAAAGTAATAATATAAACAACAACCGGTAGCAAGATAGATTGGTTCGATTAAAAATAATGAAAAATTTATGTAAAATATATTCATGTCTCATTATGTACGTTCTTTTTGAAAAAAAATTTGAAATAAATATAAAACAAGTATTTAAAATAACATAGGATAAATATTTATTTTAAGAGTTAGGGTCAAATAAAGCCTTATCAAAAATTATGCCTGATGTCAAATACGGTATTATGGGTTTGTATTTTCGGGATAAAGGAGGTAGGGGCGCCTCATTTTCTTGAATTTTTCCAATTCGGGTTGCCATGAAGCTTTTATGCGTTCGGCGGAAAGTCCTTTTTGGATTTGCAGGCGAAGGGAACCGGTTCCGGCGATGCGTTCGAAATATTTACGGAAGAAATGTTCCTTGTTTTTATGTTTTTGATAAGCATAAATAAGCCAATTAAGATTAATACCTTTGGGAGGGTCCACGCGGCGCAGGTCCCTGCCGCAGCATTCCGTTCCTTGATGTTTGGGATGCTTGGCGCCTTCGTTGGGTTTGGGCGTAAAACGGAATTCGTCGGGACACATGGCCGGTGCGCCGAAAACCTGGAAGGGCCAATCCGTGCCGCGGCCCACACTTACATCGGTGGGTTCCAGGAGGCAAAGGGACGGATAAAGCATGACGGATTGCCGGTTGGGCAGGTTGGGAGAAGGTTTTACGGGCAAGGTGTAGGGCGTATGGCGGGTGTAGTTTAATATGGGAATCACCGTCAGCTTGGCTTTGACGCCGTTTTTGAGCCAGCCTTCGCCGTTGATCATTCGTGCATATTCGCCTATGGTCATGCCGTAAAGAATGGGTACGGGATGCATGCCTACGAAAGAAAAATACGCGGAATCCATCACCGGTCCGTCCACCTCGTCGATATGGGGATTGGGGCGGTCCAGGACGATAACGGGAATGTGTTGTTCGGCGGCGGCTTCCATGATATAATGTAGCGTGGAAAGGTAAGTGTAGAACCGGGCGCCCACATCTTGGATATCGAAAACGATAATGTCCACATTTCGCAGATCTTCCGGGGTGGGTTTTTTGTGCCGGCCGTAGAGGGAAATGATAGGGAGTCCCGTTTTGGTGTCGATGCCGTTTTCCACGGTTTCGCCCGCATCGTGCCTTCCGCGGAAACCGTGTTCCGGAGCGAAGACTTTCACCACCCGTATGCCTTTTGCCAGGAGCAAATCCACCAAATGGGCGGTATCGTTCACGGATGTTTGATTGCCGCATACGGCCACCCTTTTGCCTTCCAATAGGGGCAGGTAACGGTCCGTTTGGAAAATGCCGGGCCGGACGGCGGCGGTATTGGTAGCTCCGGAGGACGGGCCGGATTTGCTATGGGTGGCATCGCGTCCCGAATGGCATGAAAGCGTTGCAATGGCGAGTAAAGCTAAAATCGTAACTTTGAAAAAATTTAGGTTGCCCTTGCGGTTCGAATTTTTCATAGCAAAAAAGTTAAGCCGGAGTGTGGATAAAGATACGGTATCCCGTCCGATAATAAAAATGGCCGTGGGTACCGTGGCTTTGAGCATATTCGTCATGTTGCTGTCGGTGGCGGCGGGCAAAGGCATGCAAGCCAAAATCAGGGAGAAAATTTCCGCCTTTTCGGGACATATTCTTGTATTGCCCTACAATAACAACCATTCCCGCCTTACCCTCGAACCCATTTCCCTGCATCAGGATTTTTACGAGCATCCTTCCGCCTATCCTTCCATCAAGCATATCGCACCCTATGCCACCATCGGAGGACTGCTGAGCAACCGTAAGGATTTCGAAGGCATCATTCTCAAAGGAGTGGGACCGGATTACGATTGGTCCGTGTTTAAAACTTACCTCAAAAAAGGCCGTATTCCCCGGTTTACGGATTCGGTCTATAACGATTCCATCCTCATATCCGCCTATTTGGCTTCGCGTTTGCGTTTGGACACGGGTAGCCCGGTGCGCGCCTATTTTCTTCGTAAAGATTCCGGTAAGCCCTTGGTGCGCCGTTTCAAAGTGGCGGGTATTTATCAAACCGATTTCGAGGATTTCGATAAAACCTACATTTGGGGCGATTTGCGCCATGTACGCCGCCTTTATGCTTGGAGTGACACCCTTACCGGCGGATTTGAAATCATCACGCCTTCATGGGACCATATCGACGAAGAAACCCGCCGCCTGAATCACAGCATCGATCCGCAGCTGCGTGCATTGAGCATCAAGCAGTTGAATCCCTATCTTTTCGATTGGCTCGATATGTTCGATTTCAATATTTATTTGATTATCGGCATTTTGATGGTGGTGGTGGCTTTAAACATGTCGGTGATGTTGCTGGTGTTGATTATCGAACGTACCAGCTTCATAGGGGTGATGAAGACATTGGGCGCCCGGGACCGTAGCATTGTGGGTATATTTTTACTCTTGGCGGCGCGTATCATGGCCGCCGGCCTGCTAATAGGCAATGTTTTGGCCCTGGCCGTTATTTTGCTTCAACAAAAAACCGGTTTCCTGACCCTGAATCCCGAAACTTATTATGTGCGCCGGGTACCATTGGAGATTGATTTCCTGTATTGGATCAAACTCAATGTGTTTGTGCTTTTGATAATCCTTGTGGTGTTGATATTGCCGGCCGCTTATATTTTACGTATTTCGCCGGCCAGGGTGGTTAAATACGAATAAGAGAAAGTGGGCTCTGGCGGGTTCGAACCGCCGACCTCTGCCCTGTCAAGGCAGCGCTCTGAACCAACTGAGCTAAGAGCCCGGGTGGTGCAAAGTTATAAATTTTCTTTACTTGCAAAGAAATAAGAGAAAAGATCTTCGGTGAAATGAGGTACCTGGGTGTTGTTAAACCGTTGAATCGGGCAAACGTTGAATCGGGCAATCGGTTAATTTTGTTGAAAAGTTGAATTGTTGAAGAGTTGAAAAGATTTTTTGAGTGGATTAGTGAGATAGCGATTTAGTGAATAGTTGGAAAAGACGGATGACGGATGACGGATGACCGGTGGATTTTCGGGAAACGGGAAATGTTTTTTTGTTGAATAGTTGAATTGTTGAAGAGTTGAATAGAATTGTTAAATCGTTAAATCGTGGAATCGTTAAATCGATACTTTAACCTTAACTAAATCAAATAGTTACTCTTGTCATTCCGAAGGAGTTTACGACTGAGGAATCTCCTGTTTCTGTTGAATAGTTGGAAAAGACGGATGACGGATGTGTTTTTCGGGACAAGGGAAACGGATTTTGATGAGTGAAAGAGTGAAGGAATGAAGGAGTTTTTTGAATGAACAATTAATAACTAAAAACTAAGAACTAAGAATTTTATGAGTGAATAGTAAAATAGTGATTTAGTGAATAGTGAACAATTAAGAACTAAAAATTATTTGATTTAGTTAAGTAACGATTTAACGATTTTCCACGGGTCGATACGACTCTTATAGAGATTCTGTGAAAACGGTTTAACGAAGAAACCCAAATCCTAAATCCCAAATCCCAAATCCGTATAAAAGAGATTCCTCCGGTTTGTTCGGAATAAAATTATGCCACACGAGGGGACTCGTGCGGACAGGCAAGAGGTTTTCGGTACATGAGATATGGAGAATGAAGAAACGGTATTTTCATATTTAAAAGACTTGTTTTATTTTTGGTTTTTAATCGGACCCATGAAAAAGATTTTGTTAGCCGGCACATTGGCTTTCGACGAAGTTACCACGCCATTCGGTCATTCGGGACGTATGATGGGCGGTTCGGCGGCCTATTTAGCTTTGGCCGCTTCGTTTTTTCGCAACCACACGGGCATCGTTTCGGTGGTGGGATACGATTTCGGAGAGGAATTATTGGACAAATTTCGCCGGCGCGGGGTGGATTTGAGCGGGGTTCAACGGCTGGAAAAACACAAAAGTTTTTACTGGAAAGGTTATTATTACGAAAATATGAACCGGCGTGATACGCTGGTGACGGAGGTGAATGCTTTGGCTTATTTTTCGCCGAGGGTGCCGTCGGATTTCAGGGAGCCGGATTTGGTGGTTTTGGGCAATCTTCATCCCGGCATCCAGGCCGAAATTTTGAATCAATTTACGGCCACACCCCGCCTGGTGGTTTTGGACACCATGAATTTCTGGATGGACAATGCGCGGGATGCCTTGATGCAGGTGATTGCACGGGTGGATTTGCTGATGCTCAACGAAGAGGAAGCCCGCCAGCTGACCGGCGAATATTCATTGGTTACGGCGGCCCGGCTCATCCGGAACATGGGACCGCGTTATGTGATCATCAAGCGGGGTGAATACGGTGCACTGCTGTTTCACGACGAAGGATTCTTTTCGGCTCCGGCCATGCCCTTGGAACATGTTTGGGACCCTACGGGAGCAGGCGACACCTTTGCCGGAGGATTTATCGGTCACCTGAGCGAATATGACAAGCCCGGTGTGGAAGCCATCAAAAACGCCATGATTTGCGGTGCCAACCTGGCCTCGTTTACCGTGGAAGATTTCGGCACCAAACGCTTGGAAAACCTGACCAAAGAAGAAATCAACCGCCGCCTGACGGATTTTATCCGTCTGACACGCTACGGCTTACAGGAAAAAGTACTTTCGGGAAAAACATATGAGTAATATTCTTTTGATCTACACGGGCGGTACCATCGGGATGCAACGTCGTGCCGACGGCAGCTTGCATCCGTTCGATTTTTCGGCATTGCGTCATCAAATTCCCGAATTGGACCTGTTGCCCCACCGCATCGATTTCGTTTCCTTCGACCATCCGGTGGATTCGTCGGATATCACGCCGGCCCATTGGCAACAAATGGCCGGCATTATCGGTGAGAAATACGACGATTACGACGGCTTTGTGATTCTCCACGGCACCGACACCATGGCTTTTTCGGCTTCGGCACTGAGTTTTATGCTGGAAAACCTGGCCAAACCCGTGGTGTTTACCGGCTCGCAACTCCCCATCGGCGACCTGCGTACGGATGCCAAAGAAAACATTATTACTTCGGTGGAGATAGCCGGTTCGTACCAAAAAGGCCTGCCCTTGGTGCCCGAAGTGAGTCTTTATTTCGAATACAAACTTTTCCGCGGCAACCGGACGGTGAAATACAGTTCCGAACATTTCAACGCCTTTATTTCCCCCAATTTTCCGCCTTTGGCCGAAGCCGGGGTGGAAATAGAATTTCATCAAAACCGGATTTTGCCCCCTTCCAAAAATGTTTTTCAGGTTTTCGAGCGGATGGATAAGCGGGTGATTTTGCTGAAAATTTTTCCGGGCATGCAAAAAGAGTATTTCGACGTGATTTTCCATTATCCGGATTTGGGCGGTGTGGTTTTGGAAACCTACGGTAGCGGAAACGCCCCGCGATTGTCGTGGCTGGACGATGCGTTGCGCCGTGCCATTGACAAGGGGATCAAAGTGGTCAATGTAACCCAATGTGCCAAAGGACGCATCTTCCCCGAAAAATACGCCACGGGCAAACATTTGGCCCAAGCAGGCGTCATCTCCGGGAAAGACCTGACCACCGAAGCGGCCCTTACCAAAATGATGTACCTGCTCGGCAAAAAAGTGTCCGATAAATCCTTCCGCCGCTTTTTCGAACAATCACTACGGGGCGAATTGACGGAGTGAGGGGAGTTTGGGTCTTGGGATTTGGGTATTGGGATTTAGGTATTGGGTATTAGGACTTAGGAGTTGGGGGTTTTGTTATTCCGAAGAAACGAAGTGAGGGAGGAATCTCTTTGAACATACCTGTCAGATATTGCTCTAAACCAAACAATTAATCGATTTCGAATGAAAGATATCCCGTGAGAATGCCATGGAATCATGGGGACTCCCTTACAAAGGGACGAAAAGGCATATCGGCCTTAAAAACACAATTGTTCTTTCCATCCCTAAACCATTTTTTATGCATATTCTTAGAAAACTTGTATCCGGATTTTTTCGGCGATTTCTAGGGATATTCATTTTATTTTTTTAAGAATACTGACAAAAGATATTTTTTCGGAAAAAACCTCCATTCCATTCTGTTTATACCCTTGACAATGCACAGTTTTTGCAGTATTTTAAATAAAAAAATTATCATGAAAACAACAAGCTTTTTCTTATCGTTTTGGCTTGTTTTGTCCGTTTGGGGACAAAATATTTTCAACTCAACGGAAAGCGATTTTCCGGATATACCCGGCCTCCATGCCGGACGTCCCGACCTGAGCCGCAACGTATTGGCCTTGGACAGCCTGAATATCGAAATCAACTACTCCAACGAATTGGCCAAACAATTGATTTGGGATTATGACGAATGGGGAAATGTTATTTTGGACGAATCGCGGGAATATTCCCAAGGTCAATTGGCCGACGGCCGGCGGGTGGTCACCCAATATAGCGCTTACGAAAAACCTCAACACAAAGAGCGCTTTTATTTCGACAACGGCAGTTGGCACCGGGATTGGCGCCAGCAATATTATTACGATGCCCAAGACCGCGTGGACTCCATCGTACGGGAAGACTATAACGGAACCGACTGGCAACTCTCCAAAAAATACATTTATACCTATAACGGCCAATTGGTGACGGAAATTCTTACCCAAGAATACAGCAACGGCCAATGGAACGACATTCAAAAACAAACTTTCAGTTATGATGCACAGGAACATGTGACGGAATACATTACACAATCATATACCAACGGACAATGGGTGAACATGCACCGCCAGACGCGCACCTACACGGCCGCCGGTTATGAAGATGTCATAACCGATTACACATGGGGCAATAATGGCTGGGAATACGAATCGCGAACAACTTATACCTACAACAACCTGGATTTCCCCCTCAGCATTATCGATCAGGATTATGATAACGGCCAATGGGTCAACGACGACAAAGAAGAATTTCAATACGATGCCAACAACGATTTATCGGCCGATATCGACTACAATTGGGACAACGGCGCCTGGGAACCCGAAAGCAAATTGGAAGTGAATCACGATACCACGGTCACTTATAATCAACTGTTGCTCCCCGAAAAAGAACTGGGCATCATACGGCCGGATGTGAGTTTCCGCCATAAAATAAACGACGGCGGCATCTTTTCCTATAACAATACCACCCACACCTGGGCGCGCGTGGCGAACATATCCATGTATTATTCCAACCGCCAATTGGACGTGGCGCAACAACAGGCTACCTATTCACCCGAACTTTATCCCAATCCCGTGGAAGATATTTTGTACTTAAACACCGGCAAAGAACCCGTAGAGCACATAAAAATTTATTCCCTTAGCGGACGTTTATGGAAACAGGCGGACGGGAAAGCGTTGGAAACCGTAAACGTGGAGGATTTACCGGCCGGCGTATATATTTTACAAGCATCCGGAAACCATAACCGTTACGTAGTGCGGTTTGTCAAAAAATAAAATTTTCCTCTTCCTCGCAAGCCCTTCCCGCTTCCGGGGAAGGGCTTTTTTGTAGCGGCGCATGTTCATTTGGCCGGGTAGGCATAATTTTTGTAAATTGATGCTCAAAAAAACAAGGTGCTCATGAAAAAATTAATGCTTTTATTCATACTCGTCTTTTCTTTTCAAGGCTGTGCCGAACTTCAACAATTGGCTTCCCAGATACCCGCCGAAGGACTCACCGACGCCGATATTGCGCGCGGACTGAAAACGGCTTTGGAACAAGGTATCGACAAGGAAGTCAGCACCCTGATGAAGGAAGGCGGTTTTTACAACCAAAAGGACGTACGCATCCTTTTCCCGCCCGAATTGCGAACCGTGGAACAGCGATTACGGGATTTGGGCTTCAACTCGTTGGTGGACCAAGCGGAAATGAAACTCAACCGTGCCGCCGAGGAAGCGGTCAAAGAAGCCAAACCCATTTTTGTGCAAGCCATCCGGGAAATGACCTTCGACGACGCCCGCAAGATCCTTATGGGCGACCAAAAAGCCGCCACCGAATACCTGAAAAGAAAAACCGAAAACCAACTCTACCAAAAATTTTATCCCATCGTCCGGGAAAATTTCTCCAAAGTGGGTGCCGACAAAATCTGGTCGGATCTGATTTCGCGCTACAATTCGCTTCCGTTGGTTCAACCGGTCAATACGGACCTGAACGATTATGTTACCCGCGAAGCACTCAAAGGCGTGTATAAAAAAATAGCCGATGAAGAAGTCAAAATACGCACCGACATTTCGGAACGAACCAATGATTTGCTGCGACGCGTATTTGCCTTGCAGGACCAACGCAAAAACAACTCCAACCAACCGCAACAATAATCATCCTAATGAAAAACATTCTTTCCGTCCCTGTTGTTCTATTTATTTTTCTCTTGTTTCCCGCTTGTAACCGGCAAGAAAAAGGCATCGATATTTCGAACATTCATTTCCGGATAAGCAGCCCCTACGGCACTCATTATATCACGGGCAAGGAAATTCCCTTCCGCGCCACGGATGCCAACGGCAACGATATCACCGCGGCCGTCACCTTTTTGGTGGACGGCCAAGACATCGCCGGTTCCTCCCATATCTTTCGCCAGGCCGGTCATCACACCGTGGGTGCCGTATGGGACCTGGGCGGCACGGAAAAACAGGCCGACGAAAACCTGGAAGCCGAAGTAATCGATCCGCGCAGCCGGACCAGGGTGCTTATCGACGATTTTACGGGAACCTGGTGTGTCAATTGCCCGCGGGTGATTTATCACCTGGAAGAGGCCATGCAACAGGTGGACGGCATCGTCCCCGTGGCCATCCACAACCGTGGATACAATACCGACCCCTTTCATTTCGACGGCGTGGACGAATTGGCCGACACATACGATATCTCCGCCTACCCCACTCCACTGCTAAACCGCAAAGAAGTTTGGGACGAACAAGTGGCCTCCGTCCGCGAAGAATTGGCCCGGCCGGCCGTGTTGGGTATCCGCATCGAAAACCGGGTCACGGGCAACCGGCTGGATATTTCGGTAGATGTGCGTTTTGATATGGACTTGCCGGAAGACACCTTAAAAATCGTGGTTTATGCACTGGAAAACGGCCTCCATGCCGACCAAGCCAATGCCACACAATACTACGGCGGACAGGATCCCATCCCCGGTTTCGAACACAACCACGTGCTGCGTCATTCCTTTACCTCGGTACTGGGCGATGATATTCCCGCCGGCGAACAGCGCTTCGACCATGTGTACCGGTGGACCTATTCGGGTGAAATACCTTCCGAAATAAGCGATTCCGCTCAAATGGAATTGGTGGCTTTTGTGGTGAAAGGCACGGAAAAGCCTTATGTAGTAAACGTAAACAAAACCGCAATCGATGAAACCTGTGATTATTAAAAAAATATTTTTCTTCGCCTTCTTCCTGTTCAATATACTGTCCGTTTCGGCCCAAGGTTTCGGTTTCGGACAAAACAAACCCATTTACGAAGATTTTGATTTCAAGGTATACAAATCGAAGCATATCGAATTGTATTCCTACCTGAAAAACGACACGGCCGTCAAGCAATTCCTCACCGATGCCGAAGAATGGTATTTGAAACATCATTTGATTTTCAAGGACACCTTCGAGAACCGCATTCCGGTTATTTTGTATAACAACCATGCCGATTTCCAACAAACCACGGCCATTAGCGGACAAATAGGCGTGGGTACCGGCGGCGTTACCGAAGGATTGAAAAACCGTGTGGTGATGCCGCTCCGCCTTTCCTACGGGCAAACCAAGCACGTGTTGGGCCACGAGTTGGTACATGCCTTCCAATACAACCGCATTAAGGTTAGACCTTACCTTTCCTTCCAAAACCTGATGAACATGCCCTTGTGGATGATCGAGGGAATGGCCGAATACCTGTCCATCGGACGCGTGGACCCGCATACGGCCATGTGGATGCGGGACGCCGTTCGCGGCGGGTTTTTCCCGCGCTACAAGGACATGTACAAACCCAAATACTTCCCCTATCGCTACGGGCAAAATTTTTGGGCCTTTTTCGGCGCCACCTACGGCGACGACCAAATCACACGCCTCTACGAAGCCACTCTCATGCAAGGCCCCGACAAGGCCATGGACAGTCTCTACGGTATCCGTATCGACACCTTTTTCAACCGCTGGAAAATCGCCAACGAAAATTATTATCGCCCCTTTATGAAAGGCCGCGACACTCTGGCCAAAGGAACGGTGCTGTTTGACGAAAAAAACGGCGGCCGCATCAATATAGCTCCTTCGGTGTCGCCCGACGGCAAGCATATGGTTTTCCTGTCGGAAAAACAAGTCATCAGTTTGGATTTATACCTGGCCGACCTGGAAACCAAAAAAACCAAAATCATCGGTTCGCACAGCATCACCAACCACATCGACGCCATCGACGGCTTTGAGAGTCCGGGCACTTGGTCGCCCGACGGAAAATATTTTGTTTTTGTCATTTTCAAAAAAGGCAAAAACCAATTGGCCGTAGTGGACGTGGCACGCCGCAAAATCGTAAAAACATGGAAAGTGAAAGGCCTGCAATCCTTCACTTGGCCGGCATGGTCGCCCGACGGCAAAAACATATTGCTGGTGGGACAAAAAGACGGTTACACGGACTTGTTTCTTTACAACGTTGCATCCAAAAAACTAAAACAAATCACCCGGGACCCTTATGCCGAAATGATGCCCGCCTGGTCGCCCGACGGCAAAAACATCGTTTTTTCCACGGATTACTATTACTACAAAACAGGTAAATATCCCTCACACTATCATTTGGGTTTTCTCAACATGGAAACGGGTAAAAAAAACTATCCCGGCATTTTCCCGGGTGCCGACAACCTGAATCCCGTTTATGCCGCCGGCGGCAAAAAGATTTATTTCCTCTCCGACCGCGACGGTTTCCGCGACTTGTATGAATACGAACCCGCCACGGGCAAAGTGTATCAATTGACCCGCTATTTTACGGGCGTTTCGGGCATTACCAAATTTTCTCCCGCCATAAGCGTAAACGACAAAACCGGAGAAATCATCTATAATTATTTCTACAACCACGGCTATCGCATTCTGAAAGCCCGCCCCGAAGATTTGTACCGTCAAGAAGTAAATCCCTCCGACGTACATCAAGAGGCCGCCTTGCTGCCGCCCGATATTCGCTTGCAAAGAGCCATGGTCATGTTGCGCGAAGGCCGCTTACCCAAATACGGATTGGTGGATGCCCTTATACGAACCCGTATCGACAGCATGAACGTAAAAATGGAAAAGGCACCCTACAAACCCAAATTCAAATTGGATTATATCAGCAACACGGGTTTCGGCATGACCACCTCCATGTACGGCACCGGTTTTCAAGGCGGTGTAAACATGATTTTCAGCGATATGCTGGGCAAAAATATCCTCTCGGCCGCCCTGCAACTCAACGGCGAAATCTATGATTTCGGCGCCATGGCCATGTATTTCAACCAAGGCAAAAAACGTCAAATAGGTGTGTATGCTTCGCATATTCCCTACACGAGTTATGCACAAGGCTATGATTTTATCGATGTGGAAGGGGATATTTATTACATCCAAAAACTATATATTCTGCGCATGTTTGAGGACAAGGTGGGGGCTTTTCGCCTGTTTCCGTTCTCCCGCACCATGCGCTTGGAAGGCGGCGGGTCGTTGGCACGGTATTATTACCGCATAGACAGCCATAATTACTACTACCCCTACGATACCGTAAACCATTATGTTTATCCCTATGCCGTCCATTACGAACGTCATAAGGAAAATAGCCCCCCGGGCTTTACGCTGGGAGAAGTGAATGCCGCCTATGTGGGCGACAACTCGGTATTCGGCATGACGGCACCCATGAAGGGAATGCGCTACCGGGTGGGATTGCAACGCTATTTCGGCGAATTGAATTTCTATACCGGCACATTGGACTTCCGCGAATATTATTACCTGAAACCCTTCACCTTTGCCTTCCGCGGCATGCATATCAACCGGTTCGGACGCAATGCCGAGGACAACGGTATCCTGTATCCTTTCTTTATCACCTATGACTATTTCCTGCGAGGATTCGGCTACAATGTGTTGTCGGAATATGTTCATACCACCCCCCATTCCCTTACACTCAACGACCTGGCCGGAAGCAAGATCCTGGTGAGCAATTTCGAAATACGGGTTCCCTTTACGGGACCCGAACGGCTGGCCTTGATCCGTTCCGGATTTCTGTTTTCGGATTTGGTGGGATTTGTGGATGCCGGTTGGGTGTGGAACAAAGGCGATCATCTGACATGGTCCTACACGGGACGCCCCGGCGACCGTCAGCTTTGGGCTTCCATGGGATTGGCCTGGCGTATCAACCTGTTCGGACAAATCATCCTGCAACCCTATATCGCCACACCGCTCACCTTGAAGGATTACCGCAAATGGTCGTTCGGATTCAGCTTTTATCCGGGATTTTAGGGAACCAAGACCCTACTCCGGCGCCCCGCAGTGCGAAGCGTCAAACCAATTTTCCCGTTCAAATTCCACCCAGAAACGATGCGGACCCACTTGCGCCACCAGACGAACACCGGGTTCATATTCCTGTATCCGGAAAGGACCTTCGGTGTATTCCTCGTAATCAATACCGGAGATGACCTCTCCCGTATTGGCATCAATAATTATTTCATCCGACATGTAATCCAAACTTGTTTTAACATAATCAATACATGCGTCATGGGGGACGAAATAAAATCCATATTGATAGGAATCTTCACCGTATGCAAACCCCTCATTTCCGCATATTATCAATGTATCTCCTTTAACCCCCCATTTCCACTTATCTACCCCTATAACATCTCCGGAATCATTAAAATCCCATGTGGAATATTGAAAAGTAGTATCCAACCCCAAGTCCGTGGTGTCGCACCGGGAAACAACGGGTTCCGTCCTGTGGCATGACATAAAAACCGACAAGAATGGCAAAAGAAAAAGAACTGTTTTAGGAATGAATTGTTTCATTGATTTATCATTTTCAAGTAAAATTCCCATTAGTTGTTTAGTATTTAACAAACGTCTTAATCTTTTTTTCTCCATCCGCAAAAATGATCGTTACCAGATAAATTCCACTGCTCAATTCACCGATAAAATATGAATCTGCTCCGGACATGCCGTCACCTACATGTTTGCCGCTCATATCATACACCGAAAGGCGGCGCAGCGCCTTGCCCGGCGGCAATTTCCAATAAATTCTGTCATGGGCAGGCACGGGATACAGGACAAAATCTTCAACGTCATTGCCGGGTTCTTCCCCGGGACGGCTGCATTCCGTTGCATATACGGCCGTACTGTCTTTGTACCAATGGGGCCGGGTGTACGCATAGGCGGTATCGTCCACTTGAATACATTCAAGATACGGATTGCGGGTGGCATACATGTATTCCAAGCGGCGGTTGTGGCCGTTTTTCAGGTTGAGATATTCCAATTCCGTTTGGATAGCGAATAAAGCATACATTTGCGGATTTTCGCTTAAATCCAAAAAATGTATGGGATTTTCGGAAATACTCACTTCTTCAATATCGGGATTATTAGAAAAATCCAAAGATTGTAAACCCACGTTCTCGGCAAGAAATGTTTGTAGCTGTGAATTATGGGATAAATCTATGTTTTCCACATGATTTTCATAAAGCATTTGCTGATTTTCCACCGGAATAACAAAATTTCTTATGCTTAATATTTCCAATTCCGGATTGTGGGATACATCCAAGGAATGCAACCCGCTATATACGGCATGTAAATCCTTTAAATGTATATTACGGGAAACATCCAACGAATGAAGCGGATTTTTGGAAACATTCAGTATTTCCAATTCCGGATTGGAGGATAAATCAATGGACCGGAGTCCAATCTGACGGGCCGCCAGCACACGCAACTCCGTAAATCTGCTTAAATCCAAATCGGGCAAACGGTTATCACCGTCGAATTCTTCCGTCCTTTCCCAACCCATATAAAAATAACCGAGAAACAAGTAACGTAGTGTTTGTGTGTCGGGGAAACGTATGTGCCGCAAATCACATTTATTCACATCCAGATATTCCAAGGACGACAGGCCGGAAATATCCAAAGTGTCCCCCATATAGCTTGTAAGTAAAATTAATTTCCGCAGTTGTTTTTGCCCGGAAAAATCAATATGTTCCAAACGGTTGGCGCCGGCTTCCAAATATTCAAGCCGCGGATTGCCGGGAAAGATGATATGATGCAAACCATTAGCGTTGGTAATTAACGTTTTTAACCGGCTGTTTCTGCTCAAATCCAAGGTATCGATCCGGTTAAATCCGTCGAACACATAATCGGTATGCATTTCATTGCTGCACTTCAAGTATTCCAATTGCGTTAAAGCACTCACGTCCAAGGAGTGAAGCCCCGTTTGATAAACATCCAAATATTTCAAGGAAGTGTTATGCGACAAATCCATTTGCCTGATAATATGATCGTTGCAAATCAATGTATCCAGATTGATAAAATCTTCTATTCCGGTCAGATCATGGATGTAACCTCCGGTTCCCCTAATTAATTGAAGTGTGCGCACTCTTGCCACATCCGAAGTAAGCACCCGTCCGTTTACCGTGCCGTCGCTGTCAATGCCCAAATCAATGAGTTTTTGCTCGAAAACGGAATCGGGAATGGCGGTATATTGCCCCCGCACCAACAGGGGAAACAACAAGAACAGCAGGTAAACGGTAGGGCGTGGCATAATGTTTAATGGTTCGTTTTGTAAGATTCCAATGTTATGTTAAATTATTATTATTTTCAAATTTAATAAAAATTTCAAATTAGGAACTTAATGAATACGCAATAATAAAATCTCATAGAAACTATAAAAGTGCTTGTCTTCAATTTCAGCAGAATATTCGTTTTTTGCCGGATTTTCTCATCCCGGGAAAAGGCGAGTGGAAGCATGTTTTTGCTTTTTTTTTTTACTGAATTAAAAATAACTTGATCGTATAGTCTTTTTTTACCCATGGATAGCGTTCTCTTATGACTTCTTCGATAGGGCGTGGCATCAGATAGCCGGGACGCATCACATATATTTTATATGGCGTAGATTTTTTCTTCTTTACCGTTTTAAAAAACAATAAACTTTGAAACGGATATACGGTATGAATGGCAGGATATTGCTTTATCAAATTCCTTAAACTATCGGAAGGAATTTTGTCTAACGAACCATCAAAATTACTTATATAGTGTACAATATGTACATTCTTATCCGAACTCCAACCCAAAAGTGAAGCATGGTCTGTATATTTAAAAACATTTTTTTCCAAATTGACGGTCCCTCTATTAAACAGTAAAATTCCATGGGTAAAAATTGAATCTGTAAGTATTTTATAATCTTTTGTAATCATCCTGTTGGTCATGTAAATGGCTATTAAATAATCCATATTCGTATTGGGTACCCTGTTTTCGTATTTGATAAGCACTTCTTGTTTGTACGGCCGTTCTTTTTTAGGATATTCAATAATTATTATATCTCCCGGATACAGATTAAAAACCGGCCTGCGAAACAAGCGGTTTAGATTTCTTTTCCGTATGGTTTGATCCAACCTGATGGTATCCAAACGGTATAATATAAGGGAATCATTCTTTGGTGCAACGTCTGCTTGTTGTGCCAATGCCGGCCGGATTAGCCAAAGGAAAAAAAATATGTAAAAGTATCTCATCACCTGAATGAATTTTTAATTATAACTTCCAACGCATACCTGCCAATATATACCCCTTAAAAACCGGAAAGGTTTCTACTTCATAATAAGAATCAAAGTATTGTGTGCTCATTTCCATTCCGGGATAGAAATGAAGCATATTTTGCCATTGCACAAAAAACCATTTATCATTAAGACGATAATAGACACTCATGGAAGGAATATTGATCATATATATCATGGATGAATATTGTAAATATTTATGGTCCCACAACACTTCCATACCCCAAGTATTCCCCATATAAATCAATTTCCATTTCCAACCGTAACGATAATACTTTCCAGAAAACATATTTGTTTTGTAATTTAAAACGCCATAGTGGAAGCTGACAATAGACTTGAATTTGTCATGCAGATACGAAATTTTTAATCGATGACGTCTTGCATATCCTAATCCCTGAATATATTTTAATTCGGATGTATCCCCTGAAATTTGGCGTGTATGATTATTCGTATAAATAAACCGGTAATCCCCTTGCCATCGTTTGATTTTTTTTCGCCAACGAAACATTATTTCATCACTCGATTGCCATCCGCCCCCCACTGCTTTATATCTCATCATTGTAGTGTCTCCGGTAACGGCCCACATAGCAGGTAAATACGTATCGGCATATTTCATTTCCCATGTCAATTCATCCCATAATGAAGAAGGTTTCAAATAGGCCATACGCAACCGGTGATAATTTTTTTTTGAAACATTTTCCAAACTCGAATTTCCGGTAAATAGCTCATAAGGATTATTCATTATGCCGAAAGGAACAAAATAAGTATCTCCGGCAATCGATGCTTCATGTGACCATTGGTACAATAAATGCCAAACAGACGTCCGATAGGTCAGTCGTAAAGAAGGTAATCCCATAAAGTAATCCCTCTTCATCCGGAAATTGTCATTCATGCTTACATACCATGTGGTCAGGGAAGCATCCAAAATCCACCTGCCCCGAAAATATAAACCTCCCATTTGCGTACTCCAAATTCGCTTTTTATTAATATATTCATTATCCATGTCATAAATCCCTGCACAAGAATACGAATTCCTTTTATCCTCGATACGGAAACGGGTTTTACCAAACAGAAATAAACGCAAACTCATACGGCGTTTGACACTAAGACCTCCTTCCCAAATATTTTTTTGGATGGCTGATAAGGATAGCAGACGATTATCGGCATTATCAAACAAAACATTATGATTATCCGTTCCTCCTTCCCATAATCCTTTCCATTCCCATAACCATTTACCTTTCCGCAAACTGTAACGGGTCTCTATACGGCCTGAAACATTATGTAATTGCCCGTCAGTATTCCATGGTTTATTATTCCAAAATTCATTTCCTTTTTGATGATAAATACTTTTCATTAAATATCCCTCCCATAGCCAGGTAGCATTTCGATGTGTTTTGAAAGTATATTGCCAACCGCCCAATGCGGAACCTCCCCTACGTAAATGATCCGCTTTCCAAATCAATGGCACAGTATCCGTGTAATAATATCTGTATTTGGTCCTCCGAGTTATATCAGACAAGCCGTAATAAATGCCATAAGATTTGAAACGGTATTTTCCGGGATTTTCATAAAAATAATGTATAGCAGGCAACAAACGCATGCTTTCCGTTGTACCTTTTTCATTTTGGGTAATCCAATCAGTGGCCGAAAGAGGCAAAGTACCCGTAAGCGTATATAAATCCTGTATATCCAAAACTTGCTTCTGAATATTGTTGTAATGCAACATCAAAAAAAGATTAGCGCCACTCCCAAACCGAAACAGGTGATTTTGCGTAGCTCTTTTGGATGGATATCCCAAGCCGGCTTCCAAGCGTCCGGTCCAACGATTGATATAATTTTTTTTCAACAATACATTTACTGCCGATTTACCCGAAAAAAAACCTTCCGAAGCCGGATTCAACGGATCATTGTAATTTTCATAATATTCTACGGATTTTATCATTTCGGCAGGTAATTCGCTCAAAGGAATTTTCTGATTTCTACCAAAAACATTCTTTCCTTCGATCAACAACTCCGTAACCGGATTTCCATAGGCATACAAGCGGCCATTTCTAACTTCCAATCCGGGTAATTTATCCAATAACTCGCCCATGTTTTTTTCCGTTCCGTCCCGTATGCTGTCCGTTTTGAAATATATAGTATCGGTTAATCGACGTGTGGCATGATCCGGTATTTCAAAAACTATTTGCTGCAATTGTTCTACATTATACTTATCGTGTCCCAAAATGATTTGCCAATTTGATGATTGCCTCAAATACACCAAAGTATCCATGGATTGATAGTCCATTTTACGAAAGGAAACATAATAATGACCGGGAGGCAATGTAAGATAAAACACTCCTGCACTATCGGTGCCTGTATAATGATGAATACGCATCAAAGTATCAAATACCACTACTTGTACTTGGGGCAAAGACTGACCAGAGGAATTTGATACTTGTCCGCTTAATGAAATTTGCGCATACGAAAATCCATATACACATGTCATAACACACCATAGACCCCATCGCTTCATTTCCATTTAATTTCCGGGTACGGCAACTCCATGAGCTTCCAAAAAAGCCGAAAATTCTTTCCGGGTCATGTAGCGGTCGCCTTGCGGGCGGCCAAAAGGTTTTTTTTCTTTTTTTATAGAAACAAGCGTATAGACAATTCCATTGGGCTTTTCCAATTTTACAATAGCACCGGGTAATCCATGGAAAAATTCCGGCCCGCCATCCAAGGGAATATCCGGAGAAAACCAGGCAACAGTTTTCCTGTCTTTATACAAGGCTTTATATACTTTATAATCCTTCCATTCTAATATTTCCGGGTATATGGTCCATGTAGGCATAAAATAGGGATATGAGACCACTATTTTTTCTTTCATATCATTTTTACGATCGTACCATATAAAAGTTTTCAAAAGTATCTTTTTTTTATTATGACGAAAAAATTCTTTGTCCGCCCCCTTAAATAATACACAGGAATCATTGACAAACAATTCAAAATCCTTATCTCGACGTTTGAGCATAGCCTCTTTGTTGAAAGCTTCATTATCGGCCAATTCCAATAACAACTTATCCACCCGAGTGTCTACATAATGATATTTTAAAATATACGATGAATAGCAGGTCGTATCAGCCGTAAATAAATGAAGCCATATTCCTATGAAAAAAAAATACCTCATAATAAACTTTGTACTTTATAATGCACTAAATTACAAAAAAATTATAAAAAAGTTGCCGAAGTTACCTGCCTCCGGCAACTTTTCTTTTAATCATCGCAATCTATAACATCTGCCACATAATAATCTCCGTCTTTATAAGTTTTGAGGCAATATCCTGCATCCAACAATTTAGTGGTACAATCCTTGAACTCATCTTGATCTTTTGTATAACAATTATGTTCATTTTCTTCCTTTGCCAAGTATATATTATCAACAACCGGTTTTTCTCTTACTTCAAAAGTCAGGTATCCTTCCCCATGTTTTATAATAATCATGTTGTGATCATTCAAAGCCTTTATTGCCTGTTCCAAAGAGGTAATTTCTTTGGTTTCAGAAGCTTTTTTGCAACTTGTTATATTTATCATAACTCCTGCAAATAAAAATAATAGAATGAAATAAAACTTTTTCATCGTTCTAAATTTTTAAAGTTAATAAAATTTTCCAAAACGCATCACTTATATCCCACCATGCCCGGCGGTATGATGCCTGCCTGCTTCCGGACAGTTAGGTTATACTTCCGCATCTTGCAGCGGTATGTCGATGCTCGGCCGAGCTTGGAATTTCATGTTTGTACGTGGCGCCTTCGGTACAAACATGAAATTCTATACAAAAAAAAAAAAAAAACGATACGAGTCAAGTGTTTTCATGATAAATTTTTGTTAATGGTCAAATATTTTGATATTTTAAATGATTTAGCGCATGTAAGAATAAATTTTTTAATTGAAATATGCATAATATAATGCGATTTGACCATCTTTTAATTCATAAATCCTCAGGCAAAAACTCTCATTTCAAAATTATAGTTAATTTCTGTAACAATAAATTAATTCTATTAACAGTTCATGCAAAGACAAATCATTAAGAAGGAAAAATAAAGCGGCTTATATGATAAATTTTACAAAAAGGTCGTTATTTAGGATTCAGCTTTTATCCGGAGTTTTAGAAAAAAAGCTATATAGCCGGTTCCTCTCAATCCCGCTTAGAAGCCTTTTGCATAAACCCGGACCATTTTTGTGCAAACCACTTCCCGGCTTCTTCCCGGGAAATAATTTTGCCTTCCTCGGGCATCACGACTTCCACCGGGACATTGGTACGTATTTCCGTAGCACGAAATCGCCTGTGACGGCGTGTATGATAGGCATCCAACACCATGCCCGGCAAACCCATATATTCCGAAGGACCGAACGGCAAGGGAATTTCCGGCGTATATCCGCCCCCTAAACTCCAACCCGTTTCGATAAACTCGCTGAATCCCGCCGGGGTTCATATAGTATTTAATTATATATCCCATGGAACGTAAATTTCCGGAGGCTCAATATTTGCAAAGAAGATTGTATATTTTATAGGACTTGCCATAAATCTGAATAACCTGATTTCTTAATAACTCCACTTGAATCCCAGAAGAATATATCCGGCCTGATGCCATTCGCGGGCGATTTGGTAATATAAATCCGTAGTTTCAAAACGGTTGATACGCCATGTGTCTAAATGAAAGAAATCAAAAGCTTCCAAATATATTTCAAAAGCCGCCTTAGGTTTGTAAACCGTTTTAAAGGAAGGAATAACAGGATGTGAAAGTATCGAGCCGGATTGCAACCATAATTTTTGTATGGAAAACATCACGTCCCATTTCCGGTTATGCCATTTGACCCGGCCTTCCAATTTCCGGTTTTGCATAAAAAATGTTTTTTCGCCAGCTAAGT
>JAADEB010000121.1 GCA_013153655.1 Chlorobiota bacterium | reverse complement strand
GACGGATGATGAACAAGTGTTAGTGGAATTGGAAATAGATGATGAGGACTGCGTCACAAAGCTAATGGGTTTATTCGCCGTGGAGGAGTTTCTCAAACAAAATAGTGGGAATAAGAATTTGGAAGAAACGGATTAGTTGTCATTATAACATACAAAAAGATTAGCCGTAAGCTTTGCCTTGTCATTAAAATATACAAATAAACCATACTTTGACCTTTTTGAATTTGTCATAAATAGATACATACCCTATCTATGAGGAGGGATGTTTTGTACAGAAAACCTCTTATCGGCGTTTGAGGAAGGGGAGCAGGAAGCTGCGGGCGGCGGTTTCCACTTGCAGAAAATAAATGCCGGGGCGGAGGTTTTCGACGGAAATAGGATATGCGGGGCGGGATTGTCCGGTTTTTATCAGGCGTCCCTTGCTACTGTAAATACGGTAGCGGAAGGGTTTGCTAAGACCGGCGGTTCGCAGGCTTTCGGAGGTGGGATTGGGGTAGAGGACCGGAACGGGCTGTTGATGGCGGGGCACGGAAAGGGAAGCGGCACAGGCCGTAAAATCATAGACTTCCTCGGCGTTTTGGCTCCGGCCGAAATCGGAACGGAACATGACGCGGATGCCGTCGGGCGCGGGAACGGGCATGGGCGATTTGTCGTAATTGGCGGCGCTGCTGAAATGGTGGGCAAAATATTCCACGGTTTGGCTGCCGTCGAGTTTGACGGCCAAGACCAGGCCGCCGCGGGCGGGATCGGTGCTGACATATACCCAACCGGGGCGTTGGTAATTCTGACCGGAAATATGGGCGTCGCCGTCGCCGAAATCCGGGTTGGTGTGGACGGCAAAGAGGCTGTCGCGGTCCAGGAAATAAGCCGTGATGCCAGGCCGGGGGCCGTGGAATTGAACGAAGACTTCGTCGCCGGCGGGGGTGTATTGGAAATCGCCATGATTGCCGTAATTGCTTATGCGGCGGAGGAATTGCATGTCGGCGGTGCGATAGACTTCCACGCCGTAGTGGCCGTGGAGGGGATGGGCGGCGGAAGTGAGGTGTGTATTCCACATGATCACGGTGAAGCGTCCGGAGGGCGACACCGATACCCAATCGATGTATTCGGGTGCGTTGGCGTTGTTGCTCCAAGCATCCGCGAAGCGGCGCGTGGCGAGGGTTTGTCCGTTTTGCAAGTCCAGGGTAATCACGTCCATGTCTTGACCCGATTTTCCCACCAATGCCACGTAGCGGTCCTGCCAATCGGTGTTGCCTTCGCCGGGACCCAGGCGGACGGTTTCGTAGGCGGTGAGGCGGAGGATGACGGCGGTGCTGTCTTGGGCGACGTAATATTTTTTGACGGTGCCGTCGGTTCGGAAGGAATAGATGAGGTTGGGGTCGTTATGGGACCAACGGCTTTCCCAGAGGTCGCCGGGCAGGTTGCGGATGATGTTGCCGGTGGCGGCGTCGTAGAGCAAGGCGGAGGAGTATTTGAACAGGCTCATATCGCTGTTCCAGGGTTGGACTTTGGCGTAGTCGTGGACGGGATACCATTGCCAATCGTCGTTGTAGCGCGTGATGCGGAACAGGGTCATGGGGGTGGGCAAGGTGGAGTCGGTTACGGAGGCGTGCCAAGCGGGCAGGGGCGGTGTGTCGGCGGGGACAGCTTGATAAAGGGTGTCGGCGGGATATTGGGCGTACACTTCCGTCGATACCAAGAAAAACGGAAGAAGAACGAGGATGAAAGAACGGATGTTTTTACAAATCGCTGCCATCGAAGATAAGCGGAAGGATGTTTTTGACGGAATCCGTTTTCCAGACGGGGCCTTTTTCGCCGGAGAACCATATTTCGATAGGTTCGTTTTGCTTGACTTCGTATTCCAGGATGCTTTGCCGGCAGGCTCCGCAGGGGGGCACGGGGCGGTCCACGGTTTTGTGTTCGCTACGAGCGGTGATGTAGAGTTTCAGGATTTTACGGCCGGGGTATTGGGCGCCGGCGGACCATACGGCCACGCGTTCGGCACACATACCGGAGGGATAGGCGGCGTTTTCCTGGTTGCTTCCCGTGACGATGATGCCGTTGTCGAGCAACACGGCGGCACCTACACGAAAGTGGGAATAGGGCGCATAGGCGTTATCGCGGGCGATTTCGGCCTGGCGTTTGAGTTGTTGTATGTCGGCGGGGAGTTCGCCGGGTTCATACTCGTCGATGAACACCGGGATTTGGAATCGTTTCATGTTCGGGCTGTTTTAGTTGACTTCGCCTTTCTGGGTTCCGTTGATTTTGTCCACAAAGAAGGTAAGCGAAAAGCGCATGGTGCCGTCCAGGGGCGTTCGTATTTGGGAGGTGGAGAAGAGGTAGGATACGTCCAAAACCAGGTAATTGTATTTGAATCCCGCTCCCAGGGTGAGGAATTGGCGTTTGCCTTTGATTTTGCTTTCGTGGAAATAGCCGGCACGCACCATAAACACTTTCATATAGGCGTATTCCGCAGCCAGCGACCAGTTGAATTCCTTCAATTCTTCGTTGAATCCGCCGGGGGCGTCGTTGAAGGATTGGAAGATGCCTTTGGTCCAGCTTACGTTGTCGTCCTTGCCGGCGATAATGGCGCCGGTGGTATCGTTGCGCACGGGCGGGGTGGGTACCAGGAGTTTGTTGGTTTCGGCTTGGAAGCGGAGGCTGTTGTAGGCGTCCATATCGTAGTCGAAGCCGGCACCCAGTTTGAGGTTGGCGGGAAGGAAGTCGCCTTCGGAGCTGTTGTAGTATTTGATTTTGGGGCCGATGTTTTGGATATTGAATCCCAGTCGGTAGCGACCCATGGCGCCGTCACCCAGGTCGAAGTCGTCGGATTGGTAGAAGCCGGCCAGGTCCACGGCGAAATCTTTGGCGGCGGTGGCGTCGGCTTGGGAGGTTTCCAGTTTCAGGTCCGAGAGGATGAATCGCATGGATACGGCCATGGAAAAATTGGGTGAGAGCATCAACCCGTAGGAGCCGTCCACGGAGAATTCGTTGGGCGAAACCGTTCCCATATCCTTGCCGTTGATATCGGCCAGGTTGATTTCACCCAAACCGAAATAGCGGAGGCTGATGCCGTAGGCGCTGCGTTCGTTGATGCGGGCGAAATGGGTGAGATAGACGATGTTGATGTCGTTGATCAGGCGGCTGAGGTAAGGCGTATAGCTGACGCCGAAGCCGAATTTTTTGTCCATAAAATTATACTTGGCCGGATTCCAATATTGGCTGTATGCATCCGGTGTGGTGGCCACGCCTTGGTCACCCATACCCGAAGCGCGTGCATCGGGAGATATGAGCAAAAACGGTACGGCGGTGGTGATGACGCGGGTGTCGTTGTTTTGGGCCGTCAGACTGTGGGCCAGCGTCAAAAAAAGGATGAGGGACAAATGATTTTTTATAAATAATGACAAGATATTTTTCATATAAAAGTCTTTTCGGAAAGGCAAATATAATATTTTATTAATGCTTTATCAAAGTTTAACAAGTTTTTCCCAGCGGGTAAGGCTTTTTCCGTCGGAAGTACGGACGGTGATTTTGTAGAAATAGGTTCCTTTGGCGATGGGGCGGCCGAAGTCGTCGCGGCCGTTCCAGCGAATGTCGCGCGAGGTATTACCTTCGTTGTTCACGGTTTTCCAGTAGGACCAAACCAAGTTGCCGGCCACATCGAACACTTCCACCTGAACATCCAGGTTTTCGTAGGGGCGGTTGTGGGTAAACCAAAATTCGGTGTAATCGATAAAAGGATTGGGGTAATTGAGCACGCGCGTGATTTCCAATTCTTTGTTTTCCACCACGCGGAAGCGGATTTCGGCGGTTCCTTTGTTGTTGTATGTATCCCAGGCGGTGAGTTTGATGGTATGTTCGCCGGGTTGCAGGTCGAAGAGTTTGAATTTGATTTTGCCTTGTTGGTAGGTGTTGGGGTCGGCCACGTAGTAGTCGTTGAGGATAAAGGTTTGGTCGGACCGGTCGTCCAGTACGGCGACGATATCGTGGCCGATGCCTCCGGCGGTGTTGATTCCGTTTTCGTCGTAGAGTTTGGCCAGGAGGAAGGGTTCGCTGTTGGTAATGCCGCCGTCGGCGAAGTTGTAATCGTTCATATAGAGGCGGATGACGGGCGGGCGGTTGTCGTCGGGGGCTTCGGTATTGATGCCACCCACCACCACGGAGGTGTCCACGCCGCGCCGGATGTCTTGCTGTTGTTGGCCGTAGAGGCTGATGCGTCCGTGACCGAAGCGGGGCGAAATGTCCAGCGGGGCACGGAATCGCAGGCTGAAATGTCCGTTTTCCACGCGGGTACGTCCGCTGAAAATCACCGGACCCAAGCGGTAGAAGGTAATATCTTGACCGGGCACATGATCGTTGTTGAGGGTTCGGGCCTGACGTTTTTTGTCCATGATTTTGATGTGGAGCATACCGTTGTAGTTGGCCAACAATTGTCCGGTGCTATCCACCACATTTCCTTCCACGGTCACCAAATCCAAGGCGCGTACGGTGTCGTTCAATGCGCCGCGTATGCCGGTTACCCGCACTTCGGGCAACGCAAAATGCAAGGGCATGGCCGGGTCGCCGAGAAAGACGATTTTTTTATTCACTCCGGACCAATGCTGTTTGGCCAACATCAAGGCCTTTCCCGGACTGCGAAAGCCGGTAAACCGGGGCGTTTCGGTTCCCGTCAGGTAGCGGAACAGAAGGATGTTTTTGTATTCGCCTGACGAAGCGCTGATTTCCCGCGAAGTGGTCACCACGTCCAGGGCGCCTCCCCTTTCGTTGTTCATAAAATGTTCGGCTCCGGATACCAGGTAAGGATTGTCGAAACGGCCGAATTCGCAAGTAACGGTGGAAATAAAAGGCAATTTATCGTAATTGCGCAATGATTTGATTTCCGGAATATTCAGTACGCGTTCGTGGGTCCAGCCGTATTCGTTTCCGTGACCGATGAAATTGATGATCAGGCTGCCGTGTTCGAAGGCATTAAGGATTTCCCTTTTGGCTTCGGGGTAACGGTAACCGCCGGAAGTGGAAATTTGTTTGTATGCATCCAGGTAGATTTTTTTCAAGTTTATAAAAGGATGCCGGGTTTCCAGCACATTGGCAATGGTGAGGGTGGTACGCAGCAGTCCCAGTTCCCAAGCTTTTTCCGGACCGTCGGCGTCATCGGAAATCAAGGTGACGGTGTTGTGCCAGATGCCGTAGGTTTCCGGGTCGTAGTAATGCAATAATTTGTCCACGCCTTTGCGGGCCTGTTCCAAGGAATTGACCGTCAGACGTCCGACGGCCAGGTCGGGAAGGTAGCGGCTTCCGTCCAGATATCCTTCATTGTCGTCCATGGATACGAAGAAATCGTCCGAAGCAAAGGAGGTGCGCAGCGAAAAACTTTCCATGCTTTGGTAGGAGGGAATGACGTTGGTGTTTTCCGCGGGATCCACATCCGTGCTTTTAAAATCCCAGGAAGTATCCCCCAGCAGCATGATATAAGCCGGTTTTTGGCCGGCCGGAGCGTTCAGGTAAACATATCGAATAAAATTACGAATGGCCGCAGGATCGGGATTTCCGCTTCCGAATTCATTATAGATTTGCGACAATGGAGCAAAAAAGGCTTTCATGCCGCGGTTTTGATGAAAATATACCAAGCGTTCGGCTTGCTTTCCCCATTCATCCGGAGCAATGATGATGTATTCCGGCGAAGCGTTTCCACCGTCCGGATGGAAAACATCGTAATGAAGATCGGAGCGGCTAACGTCCTTATCGGCGGGAATTTCGGGAGCGGGTGCATCCGCATAAACGGCCACGTAACGGTGCCGTCCGGCGGGTGCTTTGAATGATAAGGTGTTTTGACCGCCACGGTTGTCTACGGCCTTGATATTAAAAGGGTCGGTAATATCCCAAACAAACATGATGTCGGTGGCACGTTCAATCCGGTATGTTACATTGCCTCCCGCGCGCACTTGTTCCGGATGCATGAAGCTAAAACTTTCGCCTTGACCTTGCAACCGGGCCATAACGCCTATTTTGATATAATCCAAAAAAATGCGTGAAGCGGAATAACCGTTGTCGTTATAAGTAAGATACACATCGATATCGTTGCCGTCCACATAAGCGGAATCCAAAGCATAGGAAACCACGGCTTCCATACCCGCATTGCGCAAGTTGGCCGAGAGCCGGTTCACTTGCATGGGATTGACGTTATGTCCGTTGAGGCTGATTTGCATGGTGCTTACCACCGGGTTGTCCGTTGCCACTTTTAGGCGGTAATAAACGGGAGTACCCGGGGCCCGTTCGGGGAAGGAAAATTCGAAATGGCGCGTGGCACGGCCGAAATTGAAATTATCACTAAACCACAGGCGACCCATGTGCGAAATATTAAAACTGTCGGCCTCATGGAAGCGTTCGGTATAATAAGTTTCGAAGGTGCGAACGGAAGGACCTGCGGGTTCGGTGTAAGGTGTGATACGCTTGCCGGGACTTTCGTCGATGCGGATGAAATAGTAGGCATGATCACCGTAGAGATTGTTGTGGGTTTGGCTTTCGGCGTTCCAGTTTTGCCGGCCGAATCCGAAGAAGAGAACATAATCGCTATCATCAAAACGGCCGTCGTCTTCGCCGTAAATATAGACGGGGACTTCGGCCAATTCCTGGGGATAAGGAGCATTGTTGTGCAGCGGAAGCATTTGTCCGCCCCAACCCAGAATATGGATGTTGCGGGGGTCGATTTGCGAAACGTTTATTCCCAAACGTTGCAAAAAGGCTTTGTCGAGGCGGTAAACTCCCGTTTCGGGGGTTTCGATACGATAGATTTGCCCCGACGACAAAGGTCCGTGTCCGGCAGGGGCCACATTTCGTACCGAAGCACGGCGGCCATGCAGGGGTTGGTACACCAGGTCGAAGGATTCCAAGCGGTACCAACGGCCGTTTATCCATGCCAATGCATTGATGCGAAGGCTGATTTGGCGCAAACCGGGACCATATAAATTTTGCAAGCCGACTTCAAAATGGCGTTCTTTTTTCAATGGCGCCAGAAAACGGATCATGGAAGATTCGGCCGGTACGTAACGGAGGTTTTCCAACCGGAAATTCCCGGAATCGGCCTCACCCGGCCATTGCGCATTAAAATAGACACCATCGGGGGTCCATTCGTATGCCGCCGGATCGAACAAAGCCACATCGCCGGGATGTAAAGAGGCATATGCTTCTTTCCATTGCCACCGGATACGGAAATGTTTACGGGCTTGCTGTGCCGTAGCCGTCAACAGCGGCAGCAACCATACGATCCATAAAATAACACGCGATTTCCTGTTGACCATAAAATATCGGGGCTTTTACGGAATACTAACGTTTTTTTGACAGGGATTATTTTATGATTAGATCCTTATGCTCCTTTAAATAGGCCGCCGTGGCCGGTCCTTCCATAAACAGCAAATCCAATATGCTCAAATCCGGCACAAAAGGATGACGGTCGGAAAAAACCTGGGTGTAAGGTTTTAACCGGGCGATATAGGCATGTGGCGTTTTGGCTTCGGCCAAGTAGCGCAAATCATTGTATCCGTCCGGTGCTTTGGGATGCCATTCTTCGGTGAACTCATATTGGAAATCCTTATCCAAGAGTTCAAATACCTTACGAATAGTGGCCAGATTTAAGTCGATTAGGCGTTCGAATTTTTGTTCGAAAAGCGGGGCCAATTCGTCTTCGTAATATTCAAAATAGGGCGACGATCGATAAGCGGTTTGCAAGGATTTCCAATGATAGCGTTGCCAATCGCGTTCGTTGCTGATTTCCACCAGACGGGTAGGGCGTTGGGCGGCCGTTTTGCTGTGGCGTACCGGAACGGGAAGCATTTGTTTGCCCGAAGCTCCCATAAAATACATGCGGTTGCGGTAGGTTTGCTTACGAAAATGGTCGTTGATTTCCCATAAAACCTTATCCGCATTCCAAAGTGCGATAAAATGACCCAAATTGGGAAAATAGGTGGGATGTATGAGGATATTAACGGGCATTTTTCTTTCGTTTTTTGTAATAAGGCCAAACCACCCATGCCAGCAAAGCGAAAATCACGAAAGGCCAAAGGTAACTTACCCGCTTGCCTTTTCCGCTGACCGTAGTAAAGACACGGTCCCACCGGATGTTACCCGTCACATTGTCCTTGCTGAACCATATAAAGACGGGTTTTCCCACGATATGGGTCCAAGGTACGAATCCCCAGAAACGAGAATCTTCCGAATGACTGCGGTTGTCGCCCATCATCCAGTAGTAATTTTGCTTGAAGGTGTATTCTTTTACCGGTTTGCCGTTTATATAAACGCTTCCGTTGCGCCATTCCACTTTGTTGTAGGTCAAGGGTTGACCGGTTTCGTATTCTTCCAACAATTTTTTATAGAGCGGATAATTTTCCCGGGTCAATATCACTTTGTCGCCTTTACGGGGAATGTAAATCGGTCCGAAATAATCCATGCTCCATTTTTCGGGATGTCCGAACATACGGCCTTTGGTGGTGTCCAAGGCCATATAGACCGTATCGGTTTCGGGGAAAGTTTTTAAGGCTTCGGCGGCTTTGGCGGTAAGGTTGGCCCAATAGCCGTCCTTAATGGCATTCCATTCGTAAACATGGTATTTATCGAACAGACGGCGAAGCTGACGGCGGGAAAAATGAAGGCCTTTCTTGGTTTTGATGATATAATCGTGTTTCAATTCCGTACGGTCGGGATAGCTGGCGGGGTGGCCGTTGATGTAGAGAATGCCGGCACGCACTTCGAGGGTGTCGCCCGGAAGACCCACGCAGCGTTTTACGTAATGGGATTTTTTGTCAATGGGTTTGCGGACGCCCTTTTCGGCTTTGAAAAATTGATGAACGGTATCGGCGGGCCAATTGAAAACCACCAGGTCGTTGCGTTTGAGTTTTTGGAAACCGGGCAATCGCATATAAGGCAATTGCGGCCGTTTGAGATAGGAACGAACCTTGATGACGGGAACGGTGTCGTGGAGCATAGGCACCTGAATGGTGGTCATGGGGAGGCGGGGTCCGTAATGCAATTTGCTTACAAAAAGATAATCACCCACCAACAAAGTGTTTTCCAGCGACGATGTGGGAATCACAAAAGGCTGGAAACCGAATGTATGGACCAAAGTGGCCGCCACCACGGCAAAAACGATCACACCCAATACGGTCTCCTTGTCGTCATGCTGCGGACGGTAGGGTAATTTGTCGGCTTGGGTCCAATTGAGATAGACGATATAAAGGCCCAGCGTAAGCAGGGTAAGGATTTTGTCCTTGGGGGTATTTTTACCGAAAACTTCCAAAACCTGGAACCAATAGGTGGGAATCATAAGCAGATTGACCACCGGTATAAAAAGCAATAACATCCACCACCAAGGCCGGTTGATGATTTTGGTTAATATATATAAATTGTAAACGGGAATAATCGCATACCAGGAAGGATAGCCCGCCCGTTTGTAGAAGCGGTTATACATCAGCCAATGAAAAATATTACCGGCCAGGAAAACCGCAAACCATTGCATCCAAGTCATAATAAAGGTTTTTCGGCCACGAAGTTAAGAAAATTTGACGGCAAGGCGGAGCGTATATGAATGGTAAGCCGGTTCCGGGGGATAATAGCGGGAAATACGGCCGGATTTTATTTCGGTATTAATTTTTTGAATTAGATGCTTTCGTAATATCATTGAATGTTGGTAAATAACGGATTTGGGATATTTATTTTGTTAAACCGTTGAATCGAGGGCGGATTTGGGATGGAGATTTAGGAATTGGCGATTTAATTGTTACACCGTTGAATAGATAGGAATCTTCGTAGCCACGTTTCCCGTTAACCATGCTACATTTACCGAAACTTTCCCCTTTCTCCTTTAATCTTTGACCTCAAATTCACGTTCTCCGTTCTCCGTGCTACGTTTCCCGAAAAGCATCCGTCATCCGTCACCGGTCTTTCGTTTTCACCACCTCCGCCAACAACACCGCCGGATGTACGGCGTCTTTATCCAATACATCATCGATTTGGTGGCGGCAACTGATGCCGTTGGCGGCGATGACCGTATCATTTCCGGCTTGGCGCAAGGCGGGGAATAATTTCAGTTCGCCGATTTTAAGGCTCAGGTCGTAATGCTCTTTTTCGTAACCGAAACTGCCGGCCATACCGCAGCATCCGCTGTCGAGCAGTTCCACCGTGTAGCCGCGGGGAATAGACAGGATTTCGGCGGCAATTTTTTCATCGGCCAGGGCTTTGTGGTGACAATGCACGTGCAGGACAATGTGTTTTTCCTTGTCCGTAAAATCATCCGCCGTAAT
>JAADEB010000065.1 GCA_013153655.1 Chlorobiota bacterium | reverse complement strand
GTTAAACCGTTGAATCGTGCAATCGTGCAACCGGTTTGCGGCTTCGCCGCTCTTTTACCTTGTTCCTTTATTTTTGAGTGTTAAATCGATACCTTAACCTTAACTTTAACTAAATCAAACAGTTACGAATGTCATTCCGAAGGAGGCCACGACTGAGGAATCTCCTATTTCCGTTGAACCGTTAAATCGTTAAATCGTGCAATCGGGAAATTCTGTTGAACAGTTGAAGAGTTGAAGAGTTGAATAGATTGGTTTATAGTTTGTTAAACCGTGCAACCGTTAAATCGTTAAACCGGTATAATGACGGATGACCGATGACCGGTGCATTTTCGGAAAATGGGAAACGGAGAACGGGAAACGTGTTTTTTGGGGACGCAGATGTCGCAGGTATTACGGATTTTTTATTTGACGATTTCGTAGAGACGCGATGTATCGCGTCTCTACCATACGATGATTTGATGCATGATACGTAGAGACGCCGGTATACGGCGTCTTTACATTCCGATAACCGTTTCCCATTTCCCGTTACACGTTTTACGTGTTCCGTTTCAAGGCGCCGTTGGCCTTGGGCGTTGGCTTCGCGCGAGGGGGCGGAGCGATATGCGCGGAGGCCTTGCCGAAGTTCCGGCCGCGGAATGCCGGCGGACAGCGGGAAGCCGCCATTCCGCGGGGCGTTGGCAAGCGGCGGGATTTGGTATTGGCAAGCGCCGGCGCCGGACGAGAGCAAGGCCGAGCACATACAAGCGGAGACACCGACCCGCGGCCTTGTGCTTGGGCCCGAGGAAGGGACGCGCCATAAAAAAACTTATCTTAAAAAAGTTTCACATCGAAAGCATGTGATTTCAATTCCTTGAGCAGGTCTTCGGAAATATCGATGCGCAGGCCGCTGGACATTTCCACCTGGAAACGGTCTTCCACCGAGCTGAGGCGGAATTTGAGGGATTTTTTACCCTTGTATTTTTTCAGGATTTCGTGGAGTTTGCGGACGGTGTCTTCGGTGGTATTCAGTTCGTCCATATAGACCACCAGGCCTTTGGCCGAATTTTTCAGCAGGTCGTAGAGTGGGGTAACGCGTTCGATGCGCAGGCTGTACGAATCCCGGTAGCGGTTGTGTTGGATGCGTACGTCGAGGGCCAACATTTTCTTGGGTTGGAGGTAGGCGCGGTTGTCGAGGAAAGTTTTGTCGAAGATGCCGGCTTCGTAGGTTCCTTGGTAGTCTTCCATGGTCACGAAGGCAAATTCACGGCCTTCCTTGGTGCTGCGTACACGGGCTTCCTTCACGATCCCGTAGAGTTTGATGCGGCGGCTCAGGTAGGATTGGGCTTGTTTGTAGGTAATCACGTTGTCGTTGTCCTTTTCCTTTTCGCGCACCACCAGTTCGTCGTCTTCGTATTCGATTTCCACATCGGTTTCTTCTTCGGTTTCTTCGCCGGCTTCCAGGGAAACGTCTCTTTTTTCATTTAAGGCTTTGAGGACGGCATTGATAATTTTGCTGTTGTCGGTGGTCATATATTCGATGGCTTCGCGGAATTGGTCCAAGGGATGGCCGGAGATGTAGAATCCCACCAGGTCGCGTTCGCGTTCCAGCATATCCAGCACCGACCATTGGGCTTCGCAGCCGGGTTTTTCGGGTTTTTTGAGGGTCACCCCTCCCACCGTGTCGAACAGGGTGGCGCCTTCGGAGGCATGCGCCTTGAATTTTTGGCCGTAGTTTAACAGGCTTTTGTAGAAAGGTTCGTCCTTTTTGTCGGGACAGAAATAGAGGTGGCGTTCCCAGCCGAAGCGGTCAAAAGCACCGGAGAGGACCAAGGCTTCCATAACGCGTGCATTGACGGCCTTGCTGTCGAGCCGTTCCACAAAATCGTAAATATCCTTGAAGGGGCCGTTTTGGTTGCGCTCTTCGATGATGCGTTCGGCGGCTTTGGTACCCACGCCTTTGATGGCCGACAGGCCGAAACGGATGTTTCCTTCGGCGTTTACCGTAAAGTTAAGGTCCGATTCGTTTACGTCGGGCGAGAGCACGCGGATGTCCCACTGGCGGGCATCTTCGATAAAGTTGGTCACTTTGGACTGATTGCTCAGGTGGTGGGAGAGGGAAGCGGCAAAAAATTCGGCCGGGTAATTGGCTTTCAGGTATGCCGTATGGTAGGCCAGTACGGCGTAGCTCACGGCGTGGGAGCGGTTGAAAGCATAGGAGGCGAAGGCTTCCCAGTCTTTCCAAATTTTTTGCAGGATTTTTTCGGGAAATCCTTTGGCTTTGGCCTGTTTGATGAATTTGGGATACATTTTGTCCAAATCCTTCTTTTTCTTTTTACCCATGGCCTTTCGCAGGGTGTCGGCTTCGCCGCCGGTGAAATCCGCCAATTTTTGGGAGAGCAACATGACTTGCTCTTGGTAAACCGTGATGCCGTAGGTGTTTTTGAGGATTTCCTCCATTTCGGGCAGGTCGTATTTTACTTCTTCGAGGCCGTGTTTGCGGCGGATAAAATTGGGTATTTTTTCCATGGGACCCGGCCGGTAGAGGGCCACCATGGCAATGATGTCTTCCAGGTTGGAGGGTTTGAGCGAAGTGAGATATTTACGCATACCGTTGGATTCCAGCTGAAAAACGCCGATGGTTTTGCCTTCGCGCAGGAGTTGGTAGGTTTTTTCGTCGTCGAAACCCAGGGTATCGAGGTCGATTTCCACGCCGTGGCGTTGTTGGACCAACCGGATGGCGTCCTTCACGATGCTAAGGGTTTTGATGCCGAGGAAATCCATTTTGAGCAGGCCGGCGTCTTCCACCACTTTGTTGTCGAACTGGGTTACCAGGAGGTCGGTTTTGTTGAGTTTGGTAACGGGAATCAGATCGGCGATGGGTTGGGGCGAGATAATGTAGCCGCAGGCATGCAGGCCTTTGTTGCGGATGGCGCCTTCGATGGTGGCGGCCATTTCCACGCCTTTGCGCAGGTCGTCGTTGGTTTCGATGATTTCCTTGAATTGGAGGGTTTTTTCCAATACATCCGACCGCAGGTCCATTTTTTTAAATTCCTCCTTGGGGGTATCCAAAATTTTGCGCAAGGGCATACTGGCCAATTTGGACAGGCGGTCGGCGTCACCCAGAGGCAAACCCAGTACGCGGAAGGTGTCGCGGATGGCGCTTTTGGACTTGATAAATCCGTAGGTAATGATATGGGCCACGTTTTCCTTTCCGTATTTTTCCACGGCATATTCGATGACTTTGGCACGTCCCACGTCGTCGAAGTCCATGTCGATATCGGGCATGGTCTTGCGGTCGGGGTTGAGGAAGCGCTCAAAGAGCAGGTCGTATTTGATGGGGTCCACATTGGTAATTCCCAGGGTGTAGGACACGGCCGACCCGGCGGCCGACCCACGTCCGGCTCCCACCAGCACACCCATTTCGCGGGCTTTGTTGATCACGTCCCAAACAATGAGAAAATACCCCACAAATCCCAGGCGTTCGATGACCCCGAGTTCGTATTCCAAGCGCTCGCGCACATTGTCCGGAAGAGGATCTCCCCAACGCCGGCGGGCGCCTTCCCATACCAGGTGGCGCAAGTATTTTTGTTGGGCTCCAGTGCTTGTGGTGCTGCCGTCCACGGCAAATTCTGCCGGCACCTCGAATACGGGCATAACGATTTCGTGGGTGAGTTCGTATTCCTCCACCTTGTCGATGATTTCGCGGATGTTGTCCAAGGCATCGGGGAAGTCGGCGCGGAAAAGGCGGTTCATTTCTTCCGGCGATTTAAAATAAAATTCCTTATTGGGTAAGGCAAAACGTTCGCTACGGCGGGAGCCTACGGGGTCGTCCAGTTTTTTGCCGTCGCGGATGGCCAAGAGCACTTCCTGAACGTCGGCTTGTTCGGGACGAAGGTAATAGACTTCGTTGCCGGCCACGAGTTTGACGCCGTATTTTTCCGAAAAGCGCCGGAAAGTTTCATTGACGTTTTCCTCTTCGTCCAAATGGTGGCGCAATACTTCCAGGTAAAAATCATCGCCGAAAAGTTCGATCCATTCTTGCAGTTTTTCTTCGGCCACCTGCGTACCCACTTGCAAGATGTTGTGGGCGATTTCTCCGTAGCGGCCGCCGGAAATGGCGATGAGGCCTTCGCGGTAGCGGCGCAGCAGGTCTTTGTCAATGCGGGGGGCGTAGTAGTAACCGTCGGTGTTGGCAATGGACACAAGCTTGACCAGGTTGTGGTAACCGGTTTTGTTTTTGGCCAGGAGGATGACGGGATGGCCTTTGTCGTTGGGGTTGCGTTCCAAATGGTTTTCACATACGTTGACTTCCAGGCCGATAATGGGTTTGATTTTTTTCGATTCGTCGTCCGCGGAGGCATTGTGGGCGGTTACTTCGCGCCAAAAGTTGAACACGCCCATCATGTTGCCTTTGTCGGTTACGGCCAAGGCCGGCATTCCCGATTCGGCGGCCATACGAACCAATTCGTCGAATTTGACGGTGGATTCCAGGACGGTAAATTGGCTATATAGGTGCAGGTGGGCGAAATCGGCTTTTTCGGTGCCGGAATGTGCGCCTTCGGCGGCGGCGGTTTTTTGTTTTTTGTAGCGTGCGGAGGCTTCTTTGAGACTTCGGTGTCGAAGGCCGTAAGGGGGGAAGACTTCGGGATAGAGATTTTGCAGGCGTTCGATATGATCCGGACCTTTGCCGTATTTTTCCGGAGGAATAACGCCCAGGCGGAGCAATTCGAAAAAGGCGCGGGCCGTGGCTTCCACGTCGGCGGCGGCGTTGTGGGCTTCGGCAAATTTTTCGTGGAATAAATGTTGGTAGAGTTCTTCCAATTTGGGATACTTAAATCCTTTGACCCCGCGTCCGGGAATACCCACATAGACGGTGGGTTCTTCGGACATGGTGTCGATTACGGGTAGCGAAAGCAGGATTTCCCGTAATTCTTCCTTGCCGGCGCGTATCATTTCGGCACCCACCACTCCCAGGTCGAAAGCCAGGTTGTGGCCTACCAGGTAGCGGGTCTTGCGCAATGCCTCACCGAAACGCTCCAATACTTCGGCCAAAGGTTTGCCTTCGGCTTCGGCCAAAGCCGTACTGATGCCGTGGATTTTTTCGGATTGAAAAGGTATGTCGAATGCACCCCCGGGTTTGACCAGTAAATCTCCACGGTCGATGATGCGGCCTTCGTCGTCGTGGAGTTGCCAGGCCAATTGTACCATCCGCGGCCAATGGTCGGGATGGGATTCGGGAAGATTTTGGCGGGTTAATCCCGTGGTTTCGGTGTCGAAAACTAAAAACATAAACAATTGGTTTGTAGCAGGTTAATATAAAAATACGCGGCCGTTTGCGCTTCCATAAAGGTACGTATAAACGGGGAGGGAAACAAATTTTACGAATGATTTGAGAGAATAAATTGTAAAATAAGATTTTAGGTTTAGGGATAAAAGAGTGAAACAGATATTTCATAGTATGAACGACCTACGAAATGTTCGGCCAATTATTTGAAATTTTCTTTCCAGTCAATTGATTATCTTTGCTATTTCGAAAACTTTCCTTTATGAGAAACCTAAAACAAGACATAAAACACATCCTGGACGAAGGCAAAATCAATATGCCAGTGGAAGTGTACGGTTGGGTTAAAACTTTTCGCAACGACCGCTTCATTGTCATCAACGACGGGTCCACCTTGCAAAACCTGCAATTGGTTATCGAACCGGAGGATTACGACGAGGCTTTCCTGAAAAAGATTTCCACCGGAGCGGCCGTCCGGGCCAAAGGCGAACTGGTGGAAAGTCTGGGCAAAGGTCAGGATGTGGAGGTACAAGTGAAAGAATTGGAAGTGCTGGGCGAAGCCGACCCCGAAACCTATCCCATTCAACCGAAAAAACACAGCCTGGAATTTCTGCGCGAAAAGGCGCATTTGCGTCCCCGTACCACGCTTTTCGGCGCCATCATGCGGGTGCGCTCGTCGCTGGCTTTTGCGGTACACGAATATTTTCGCAAACACGGATTCCTTTATGTCAACACCCCCATTATCACGGGCATTGATGCCGAAGGCGCCGGCCAAATGTTTCGCGTCACCACCCTGGATCCGCTGAACGTTCCCCTGGACGAAGAAGGCAATCCCGACTATAAAAAAGATTTCTTCGGCAAGAAAACCAACCTGACCGTCTCCGGCCAGTTGGAAGCAGAAACCTATGCCATGGCCTTGGGCAAGGTATATACCTTCGGTCCCACCTTCCGTGCCGAAAACAGCAACACCACACGGCATTTGGCCGAATTCTGGATGATCGAACCCGAGGTGGCCTTCATGGACCTGGACGGCGATATGGATTTGGCCGAAGACTTCGTGAAATACATCATCGATTTTGTGATGAAAAACAATGCCGAGGATTTGGCTTGGCTCGAAAAACGCCTGCTGGACGAAGAAAAACGCCTGCCGCAAAACCAACGCAGCGAACTGGCCTTGCGCGACAAATTGCAATTTGTCCTCGACAATCATTTCGTACGCATCAGCTACACCGAAGCCATCGAAATCCTGAAAAATTCCAAACCGGCCAAAAAGAAAAAATTCCAATATCCTCCCCAATGGGGCATGGACCTGCAAACCGAACACGAACGCTACCTGGTGGAAAAACATTTCAAGAGTCCCGTGATCGTGTATGACTATCCGGCCGACATCAAAGCCTTCTACATGCGCATGAACGACGACGGCAAAACGGTTCGCGCCATGGATGTGCTATTCCCGGGCGTGGGCGAAATTATCGGCGGATCGCAGCGGGAGGAACGCTTGGACGTACTGCTCGAAAAAATGGAAAAAATGGGTATCAGCAAGGAAGAGTTATGGTGGTACGTGGATCTGCGCCGCTACGGAACGGCCTTCCACAGCGGTTTCGGATTGGGATTCGAACGTATCGTGCAATTCGTGACCGGCATGGGCAACATCCGCGACGTGATTCCCTATCCCCGTTATCCCAAAAGTGCGGAATTTTGATAAAATCCTCCTCCCGAACAAAATATCGACAAACGGATTTCGTTGGAAATAATAAGCGCGAGGGAAACTAAAAATGTATATCTTTGAATAATATTGATTTAAAAAAAACACCACATATGAAACGCATTATTATCTTTGGATTTATATGGAGCCTGATGCTTAGCGGCTGTGTGAGCCAGAAAAAATACAGTGAATTACAGGAACAATACAACACCACCAAGGACCGCCTGGAAACCTTGGAAGACGAAAACGACAGCCTGCGCAACATCGTATTGCAAAATCAAGCGAAATATGCCAAAATGGAGGCGGAATTGAAAAATTGCAAGCGCGAATACGCCAATTTGGAAAAACTGTATGCCTCCACCGAAAAGGCTTACAAAAACCTGCAAGCCAGCTACGACGCTTTGTCGCAAAAAAGTACGGCCGCACTGGAAGCACAATCGGTCAAAAACCGCGAATTGATTCGCCAACTCGAACTCAAAGAACAACGGCTCAATCGCGAACGCGAGGAATTGGAAAAATTGCAACGCGAACTGGACGAACGTTCGGCACGTATCGGCGAGCTGGAACAACTCTTGGCCAAAAAAGACGAAATCCTCAATCGCGTGAAGCAAAACCTGAATGCTTCGTTGGACGAATTCAAGGAACAAGGCTTGCAAGTGCATATGAAGGACGGCAAACTCTATGTGTCCATGCAAAACAAACTGTTGTTCGACTCGGGTAGCTGGAAACTCAAAGGACGCGGCATCTCGGCCATTCAGAAAATTTCGCAGGTGCTGGCCGCCAATCCCGATATCGAAATCACCATCGAAGGTCATACCGATAACGTCCCCTATCACGGCAATGCTTACATCAAAGACAATTGGGACCTGTCGGTAAAACGGGCCACCACCGTGGTACGCCAGCTTTTGCGCAACGACGCCATCGATCCCAAACGCCTGGTTGCGGCCGGACGAAGCAAATATCATCCCGTGGCACCCAATACCACGCCGGAAGGACGTGCCAAAAACCGCCGTATCGAAGTGATTCTGGTGCCGAATATGGAAAAACTGAAAGCCATTTTGGATCAGGAAGGAAAATAAAGAAAAAAGCCGTTGGCCGCGTTGCTTTCTTGGATTTGGGTATTGTTAAATCGTTAAATCGTGCAATCGTTAAATCGATAGTATTGACGGATGACCGGTGACCGGTGTATTTTGTTGAACAGTTGAACAGTTGAAAAGATTTGTTAAATCGTTGAATCGTTAAATCGATACTTTAACTTTAACCTTAACTAAATCAAATAGTTATTAGTTCTTAGTTGTTCTCTGTTCATTGTTCATTTTTTTTCCGGATTTGGGATTTGGGATTTAGGCTTTGGGTTTTTCGCCTTGGCGGAATTTGTTTTTAACCACAAAGAACACAAAGAAGGCACGGAGAACACCAAGTTCTTATTAGCCACGAATTATACAATTAGACTAATTTTCTGTTTTCTTCGTGGACATTCGTGAAATTCGTGGTGCATTATTTACGGATTTGGGATTTTAGCTTTGGGAAAATTCTTAGTTCTTAATTCTTAGTTCTTAGTTAAAACTTTTCACTAAATTACTATTTCACTCAAAAAAATTATTCACTCTTAATTGTTAGTTATTCACTGAAAAAACTCTTTCACTCTTTCATTCCTTCACTTATTAAATCCGTTTACCGTTTTCCGGAATTTGATCCGGATCCTCATTAATGACCTACCCACGGGGGAAGATGATGCAAATCGATGCCATAGACGCGGGTCATGAAAAACCAGGCAAAAAGCGTGAGTGTAAGTATGCCGATGATGTTGAGCCAAAAACCGGCCTTCATCATATCGTGAATACGCAGGCGTCCCGTGCCGAAAACAATGGCATTGGGCGGTGTGGCCACGGGCAACATGAAAGCAAAAGAACCGGCTATGGTGGCGGGAATCATCAGGAAAAGGGGGTGAATACGAATGGCCACGGCCAAGGCGGCCAAAATAGGCAGGAAGGTTTCCACGGTGGCCGTATTGGACGTCAGTTCGGTAAGGAAAGTAATGGTGGCCACCACGACCAAAAGGATCAGCAAGGGATGTACGTGTTGCAACACCGTCAAGCGCTCCCCTATCCATACGGACAATCCCGACTCCTTGAAACCTTCGGCCAGGGCAAACCCGCCGCCGAAAAGCAAGATAATACCCCAGGGAATGCGTTCGGCGGTTTTCCAATCCATTAGAAACGCTCCTTTGTCCTTACGGCGGGCCGGAATCAGAAAAAGCAAAATACCTATGAGCATTGCCACGTTTCCGTCCTTGATCCATCCCGGATGGGGGAAAAGTTCCGACCAGCCTGGTATGGTAATGCTTCCCGCATGAATGGGACGCCGAAAGAGCCAAAGCAAAGCCAGTAGTACAAATAGGGTTAAGACAGCTTTTTCCTCATAGCTCATGGGGCCGAGGGCGCGGTATTCGTTGCGAATAAAATTTTTGTCCACTTGCATATCTTTTCCATGATGCCGTACAAAAGCGAAATACAAATAAAAATATGTCAATACCAACAACGTAAGCGACAAAGGCAAAGCAAAGACCATCCATTGGGCAAATGAAATTTCGGGTGCCTGGGGAAAATGTATTTTAAACACGCGAACAAACATGGGATTGGGCGGTGTGCCGATAAGCGTAGCCACTCCGCCTATGGAAGCCGCATAGGCAATACCGAGCAAAAGGGCTTTTTCCAGGCCGGCCACCTTGTTGCGTCCGTACAATTCCTCCCATTTACCGGCAATGGACAGCATAATGGGCACCATCATCATGGTGGTGGCCGTGTTGGAAATCCACATGGACAGGAAAGCCGTGGACAGCATAAATCCGGCCAAAATCAAGGCGGGCGTTACCCCTACCCAAAGCAAAATGCGCAAGGCAATCCGTCGGTGTAAATGCCACTTTTCCATGGCCAAAGCCACCAGGAATCCTCCGATAAAGAGGAATATCAAATGATTGAAATAAACCGACGAAACGGCCTTTCCGCTCATAATACCCAACAAAGGGAACAAGGCCACGGGAATCAAGGCGGTAACGGCCAAAGGAATCACTTCGGTCATCCACCAAACGGCCATCAACAAAGCCACGGCCGCCGTGTAGGCCACCTCCGGATGGGCGGGATCCATTAAGCCGGGTTTCAAAATAAGCAATAGCGAAACCAAAGGAGTCCATACAAACAACAGGCGGCGAAAGGACCAACGGACTTTCATTTTTCCGGAATTTTATTTCAAGTTATAAAAAATACAGCATCCGAATGATGTAAAAAAGCATAATGTCTCGAATTATATTTAAAACCGGCTGCGGAAAATTTATAGTATATTGAAAAAATCGCGCCGCAAGCGAAG
>JAADEB010000038.1 GCA_013153655.1 Chlorobiota bacterium | reverse complement strand
TACCAAAAACGGCGAATTGAAGGAATTTTCGAGCATGACGGACCATCATTACATAAGGAATTTGTCGGAGGATATTGTCAAGCACTATTTGATTTATCCTAAAAAAGTTTAATTTTTATACCTTTGCAATTAATGAAAGTTACAGCACAGAAAATAGCCGATTTGTTGGGAGGAACCGTGGAAGGTAATCCCGACGTCATGATCACGCATTTGGCCAAGATCGAGGAGGCCGGCGAAGGCGCCATTACTTTTCTGGCCAATCCCCGGTACACCCATCATGTTTACACAACGGGCGCTTCGGCCATCGTGGTGGGTCAATCTTTCGAACCCGACCATCCCGTGAAAGCCACCCTCATTCGCGTGGACGATCCCTATCGTGCTTTTTCGGAATTATTGGAATACTACAACGAAAGCATTCCCAAAAAGACGGGTATCGAGCCGCATAGTTTCATTCATCCCAGTGCCAAAATAGGGAAAAACGTATATATCGGCGCTTTTGCCTATATAGACGAAAAAGCCGTTATCGGGGATAACGTGAAGATTTTTCCGCATGTTTATGTGGGTGCGGACGTGCAGGTGGGAGAAGGAACCATTCTTTATCCGGGTGTGAAGGTTTATCATGATTGTCGTATAGGGCGAAATTGCATCATACATGCCGGCACGGTGATAGGTTCGGACGGATTCGGTTTTGCCCCCAACGGTTCCGATTACAAGAAAATTCCCCAAATTGGAAATGTGGTAATAGGCGACAATGTTGAAATAGGCGCCAACAGTACCATCGACCGTGCCACCATGGGCTCCACCATCATTCGCGACGGTGTCAAGCTGGACAATCAATTGCAAGTGGCCCACAATGTGGAAATCGGTGAAAATACGGTGATTGCCGCCCAAACGGGTATTTCCGGCTCCACCAAAATCGGTCGCAATTGCCAAATAGGCGGCCAAGTGGGTATGACCGGCCATATTCGTGTCGGCAACAATGTGCGCATCGGAGCCCAATCGGGTATTATCAACGATGTGGAAGACAATAAAGTGCTGATAGGCTCGCCTGCCATCGATGCCGTGAACTTCCGCAAATCCAGTGTTTTGTTCAAAAACCTGGCCGAACTCTACGACGAAATCAAGGAATTGAAACGCCAAATATCGAAAGGTAATAAATCATAAACTTACAGTAAGCATTACGAAGCATGAGCAAACAAAAAACCATCGAAAAACCGGTGTCCATAAGCGGAGTGGGCTTGCATACGGGTCAGAAAGTAAACATGACCCTGAAACCCGCTCCCGAGAACAACGGTATTATCTTTGTTCGCACCGATTTGGAGGGACATCCCGTGATTGAGGCCAAGGCCGATTATGTGTCCGGTACGTTGCGCGGTACCACTTTGGAAAAAAACGGCGTGCAAATCAACACGGTGGAACATGTGTTGGCCGCCGTTTCGGGTATGGATTTGGACAATATTATCATCGAATTGGACGCTTCGGAACCGCCCATTATGGACGGTTCGGCCATGCCTTTCGTGGAAATGATCGAAGAAGCCGGCATCAAGGAGCAGGAAGCCGAACGGGAAGTCTATGTGGTCAAAGAAAATATTTCCTACATCGACCCCGACACCGGCAGCGAAATGATTCTCATGCCTTCGGATAAATTTCAGGTTACCTGTATGGTGGATTTCGGCACCAAGGTTTTGGGAACCCAAAATGCTTACTTAAAAGACCTGTCGGAATTCAAGGAACAAATAGCCGGGGCGCGTACTTTCAGTTTCCTGCACGAATTGGAAGTATTGCTCAAAAACGGTCTTATCAAAGGCGGCGACCTGAACAATGCCATCGTGTTTGTGGATAAGGAAATCAACGATGAAACCCTGGAATTGCTCAAAAAAGCCTTCAAACGCGATGACATACAGGTAAAACCCAACGGTATTTTGAACAACCTGGCCCTTCGTTGGCCCAACGAGGCGGCACGGCACAAACTCTTGGATATCATCGGCGATTTGACCTTAATCGGAATGAAAATCCAAGGAAAAGTTATCGCCAGCAAGCCGGGTCACAAGATCAATACCGCCTTTGCCAAAAAGGTGCGTAAAATTATCCTCAACGAAAAACGCAACAAAGTGCCCAAAATCGATCTCAATGAAGAACCGCTGATGGGCACCTTGGAAATCAAACAATTGTTGCCGCATAGACATCCTTTTCTGTTGGTGGACAAAATCTATGAACTCACCGACCGCCATGTGGTGGGTGTGAAGAACGTCACTTTCAACGAATTTTTCTTTCCCGGTCATTTTCCCGCCGAACCCGTTATGCCCGGTGTATTGATTCTGGAAAGCATGGCCCAAACCGGTGGCGTGCTTGTGCTCAAAACCGTGCCAGATCCGGAAAATTATTTGACCTATTTCCTAAAAATGAACAATGTGAAATTCAAGAAAAAAGTTTTGCCCGGTGATACCCTTATCATCCGTGCCGACCTCTTGGAACCCATCCGGCGCGGTATTTGTCATATGCAAGCCTATGCTTATGCCAACAACCGCTTGGTGGCCGAAGCCGAAATGGTAGCCCAAATCATCCATAAAGACAAAGCCATTGAAAAATAATTCCATGCATTCACCCTTAGCCTATATACATCCCGAAGCCCAAATCGGGGAAAATGTGATTATCGAGCCTTTTTCCTTTATCGACAAGGATACGGTAATCGGCGACAACAGTCATATTGGCCCCCATGCCGTTATTTATGCGGGCTCACGTTTGGGAAAAAACAACCGTATTTTTCCCGGGGCCGTGATCGGGGCCATTCCGCAGGATCTGAAATTCCACGGTGAATATACCTTGGCCATATTGGGTGATAATGTGACGGTCAGGGAGAGTGCTACGGTCAACCGTGGCACCGAAGCAAGCGGCAAAACCGTGGTGGGTAACGACGTGCTCATCATGGCCAATGCCCATGTGGCACACGACTGCATCGTCCACGACCATGTGATTTTGGCCAATAGCGTGGCCTTGGCCGGCCATGTGGAAGTGTTCGATTGGGCCATCTTGGGAGGTTTGGCCGCCGTGCAACAATTCAGCAAGGTGGGCGCCCATACCATGGTGTCCGGCGGGGCCTTGGTGCGTAAGGATGTGCCGCCCTTTGTAATGGTGGGCAAAACCCCTCTCACCTACGAAGGCGTAAACGTGCGCGGATTGAGGCGAAGAGGTTTTTCCGAAGAAAAAATCCGGGAAATCAAGGAAATCTACCGCGTGATTTATCAAAAAGGCATGAACACCAAACAGGCCGTTGCATATATCGAACAACATTTCGAACCCACCGTGGAACGTGATCTGATCCTTGATTTTATTAAAAACTCCTCCAACGGCATTGTCCGTGGCCGCCACGACTAAAAAAGTAGTATCTTTACTTTCTCAAACCACCTGAAATGAAAAGGATTTTTTCCGTTTTCATCATAAGCCTATTGACCTCGGCCTTTTTTTTCGCAAAGGCGCAACACGCCGATTTGTCATCGCCGCGGGCCACCATCTACACGCATATCGAAAATCTCAAACCCCGAAACTATCATCCCGAGCTTTCGGCCATGACTTTCTACGATATTCCCAAGGAAAAAGCCATCGAAAAGGCCATTAAGCTCAAATATATTTACAACGGTAAAGGTCTTAAAATCGATTACCAGGAAATCCCCAACGACCCCGATTACACCGATAGTATCCATTTTCCCTTTCCCCGGCATGCCTACATTCCCTTTCCGCTTCGCCTCAAAGAGGTGTACTTGGAAAAATACGGCGACAAATGGTACTATTCGCGTGAAACCACCGACAAGATAGATGAGATTTTCTACAATCTTTATTCCTACGGATTAAATTTTCTTAAATACATACCGCCGGCCATGCGTTTCCCTTTTTTGGGATTGGAATTTTGGCAATGGCTGGCATTGATAGTCCTATTGGTGGTGGCTTGGATTTTTCACCTTTTGGCCAAAAAGTTTTTCTACGGCCTGTTGGTTTTCCTGAAAAACCGCTTGGCGCCCGCCGGCTACAAAGTGGAGCGTATCAACAGGCGTATCCTCCAATTTTCCGATCCGTTGTCCTATTTGGTGGCCGTAGGGCTCATTCGCAGGGTGTTGCCCAGTATTTTGTTGCCCATCGGTTTTTCGCAATTCCTGGTATCGGGATTGGAAATTGCCGAAATTCTTTTATGGATTTTGCTTTTCGTACGTTTGGTGGATTTGGTCATGTCGTTTTACGTGACGCGGGTGGAGCAAACCGACAGCAAGCTCGACGACCAATTGATTCCCATTGTTCGCAATACGTTCAAGTTTTTGGTCATCGTTTTCGGATTGTTTAAATTAATGATTGTCTTGGGTGCCGACCCCAAAACGGTGTTGGCCGGTGCCAGTATCGGCGGTTTGGCCATCGGTTTGGCTTCGCAGGATACGATTAAGAACCTCATCGGTACCTTCATGATTTTTGTGGATAAACCTTTCCGCATCGGCGATTGGATTGTGTTCGACCAAATCGAAGGTTCGGTGGAGGAAGTGGGTTTCCGCTCGTCCATCATTCGCGCTCCGGACACATCCGTTTACAAAGTGCCCAACAGCAAATTATCCGAAATCGCCATCAACAATAAAGGCAAGCGCATCTACCGTCGCTACCAAACCATGCTGGGTATACGCTACGATACCCCTCCGGAACTCATCGAGGCCTTTGTGGAGGGTATCAAAAAATTGGTCGAAATTCATCCGCTTACGCGCAATTCGGCCGATTACACCCCCTATAATGTGAAACCCTATAATGTGGAATTCGTGGAATACGGCGATTCTTCCTTGCAAATTTTGGTGAATGTTTATTTCAAAACCAACGATTGGGGCGAAGAAATGCACGGACGCCACCTGTTGCATTTGGGTATTTTGCGTTTGGCCGAAAAACTGGGTGTGGGCTTTGCTTTCCCTTCGCAAACCCTCTATATGGAACTTTTCCCCGAAAAAAAACCGGCATATCCCGATTACAAGACCGATGCCGCTTCCGTGAAAAAAGCCGTGGACGAGGCCTTGAAGAACTTTCGCGACGAAATCAGTAAATATTAGGACGCCGTGGGTTGGTATCAATACGTTATGGCGGCCTTCTACGACCCGTTTATGCGGACTTTGGAAGGCGATTTGTATCCCTACCGTAAGCGTTTATTGTCCGGGACCCGGGGGCGCGTGTTGGAAGTGGGTGCCGGAACCGGCGTAAATTTTCCCTTATATCCGGATGCGGCACAAGTGGATGCCATCGAACCTTCGCGGGCCATGTACCTCAAAGCGCGCAATAAGAACCTCCGGCCCAACATACGGCTTTATCATATGGGCTTGGAAAGCCCTGAACTGGACCGGATAAAACCTGCGGATGGCTATGATTTCATCGTTTCCATGCTGGTGCTTTGTTCGGTGCGGGATTATCCGGCCGCCATTGATCGCTATGCCGAATTATTGAAGGACAACGGCCGCTTGCTGGTGCTCGAACATATTCATTCCACCGGTACGTCCTACGGACGGTTTCAGCGTTTCGTCAATCCCCTTTGGCGTCCTTTGGCCGACGGATGTAACCTGACACGCCGCCAGGATTTGGACCTAAAACAAAGATTTTATCCCTTGGAGGAGGGTTATTTCCGCTTGGGTACCGATTGGTATTGGGCGGTGATGAAAAAACGCTAATGGGAGTATATAGGTATGGAGCGTGGTTGCGTTAAATTGTTAAACCGAGGAACCGTTGAATTGATACTTTAACCTTAACGTTAACCTTAACTTTAACTGTTTTAGGGAGTTAGGATTTGGGATTTAGGATTTGGTTTTTGTTAAATTGTGGAATCGTTAAATCGTTGAATCGGTTTTACTGATGACGGATGACCGGTGACCGATGACCGGTGCATTTTTTGTGACACGGGAAACGGATAACGGAAAACGTGATTTTTTCTGTTGAATAGTTGAAAAATTGAAGGGTTGAATAGGTTTGTTAAATCGTTAAATCGATACCTTGACTTTAACCTTAACCTTGACTAAATCAAATAGTTACCTTTGTTATTCCGAGGGAAGCGCAGCGACGAGGAATCTCCTTTACCAAAAACTTATAAGGAATAGAGATTCCTCAGGCGGAAAGCCATCTCCCTCTACATAATGAGGCAAGCCTAACAAGTAAGTACCATGTTCCACAGAAGGAGATTGTTTTAATCCCTGTGGGACCACGGCTCCGCATTTCTTTGCTTATTCCCCAGCTGCGGAGCCTCGCAATGACCGCATCCGTCACCGGTCATCGGTTCTCTTCAACTATTCACTAAACCACTATTTTCCTATTCACTAAAAAAATTGTTCACTGTTGGTTGTTAGTTGTTCATAGAAAAAAACTCCTTCACTCCTTCACTCCTTCACTCTTTCATTATACATTAATGCCCCAGCAGATGCCTGTCCAGGAAAGGTTCGCAATGCCAAAAGGCATCGAGGCCGTCCTGCCTTTCGAAAATATGTCCGCTGTGGGGATACAAGTGCAATTCGTTATCCACTCCCGCCCGGTCCAATTTTTCGTGTAAGCGTATGGCTTGCGAAGGCGGAACCAGGGTATCCTGTTCGCCGTGAAGGATGATGGTGGGGGGACTTTGGGCATTCACATAAAAATAGGGGCTCACCGAAGCATAATAATCTTCGTTTCCTTGGTACGGCCGTCCGAAGATATATTCGATGCCTGAAAAAATCCATGCCCAATGACCGGGTTCATGATATTGCGGGTCGTTGAAATCCACCGGTCCGCACCAGTCCACCACGGCCTTTACATGATGTTCCGTATCGTAACGATAGGCATACAAGGCGGCCAAATGCGCCCCTGCGCTCACCCCCAGCATTCCGATTTTGGTGATATTCAGGTCGTATTTTTCCTTAACGGCGCGGATGGCGGCGGCAATATCATCGGTTTGCATGGGTATGGGAACGGTTTGGTCGGTGTCGAGGCGGTATTCGATATTAATGGCGGCGTATTGTTTCCGGTTTTTTTCATATTCAAACCAAGCGGCAAAATGAGAGCGGTCGCCGGTATACCAACTTCCGCCGTGCACCATTACCAGCAAAGCCATGGTGTCGCGCAGACCGTAGGGAATGTAAACGTCCATGATTTGGAGGCTGTCGGTTCCGTAGGCCACCCCGTAGGCCACCACTTCTTCCCGGGGTTGGGGAGCCGGATCCGGTGTATCTTCTTTGCGGCATGAAAAGAAGGTGAAAACCAGTGTCAGGAATATTGCGGTTTGTAATTTATTTATCATTAGTCCAAATCGATTTTTAAATATTCTGGATATTTTATGCGGTAGCCCAAGCGTAGTTTCTTTCTTTTTCCGGGGGGTAATTTCAACGTCCAGGTGACGATACCCGTGTCCTTATCCATTTTTCCGCCGGAGAGTTCCAAAACTTCCACATCCACCGACGAAATGTTGGACACGGGCACACGGTCGTATACGCGGAGGGTGATGCTACGGGATTTATTGTTTTTGATCTTTATGAGCCATTGCCGTTCTTCGATGATTTTGTTGCCCAGCATGCGTTTTCGTGTAAAATCTTTTACGGGACTTCGTTCCACCGCCACATCCGGGTCGTGACCCAGCGAAATGCTAAGCGTATCGTCCGTCGATTGCGGCATAAGAAGGGTTTTGCCCAAATAAGTTTTGTCGGCAAATACCATGGCTTCGCCCGGCAGGAGTTTATATTTTTCGCCGTTGGTAAATTCGGCGGTCAGGAAGGCTTCTTGAACTTTGTAGGGCACGGTTTGGTATAAGTAACGTGCGGGAATGCGGAAGCGGCTTACTTCCACCGACACGGGTAGCGCTTCGGAAGGGATGCTGTAAGGTTTGCGTATCTTAAATGAAACGGAGGTTTGGCCGGCCACCGTTTCCACCGGCAGGATGATGCTGCGCGGTTTTAGGATGTCCGTTTCCTCTTTTTTGTCGTCTTCCTCGTCCTCAAAGGCTATGGCTCCGGCCACCTTGCCGGAAAGGGCCGCACCGGCATTGGCAGGACTCAACGGATTTCGTTTCATGCCTGAAATGTCCACAACCACCTCTTGTAGTGTCTCGCCGGCTTCCAAATAAACATTCCACCGGTTTTTGTCGCCGGCACGGAATTCCACGGGATTGTATCCTATATAACTTATGTGCACAATGGCATCCGGTCCGGGCACCCGGAGTTTGTAACGGCCGTCGAAATCGGTGGTGGTGCCTATGGAGGTGCCTTTGATGAGGATATTCACACCGGGCAGAGGTTCGCCGGTTTGTTTGTCGCGCACCGTGCCTTTGATTTCAAATGCTCCGGTGCCGGTTACGGTTTCGTCCGGTACATCGCGTCCCACAATCAGGGGCGACGGTTTGGGAAGCTGGGCTTCATAGGAAGGATTGCCCGAAGAAATACTTAATTGGACGTTTTTCCAGTCCACCCGGGTTTGTTGATAAACTTTTGCCTTGTAAATCAATCCCAAATCTTTGCCTTCGCCCGAAGCATGAATCTCGTACAAGGGATACCAACCCGCATGTTCCACTTGATAGGTTAAACGAATTTTTCCTCTAACGGGTTTTTCCGCGCGGATTTCCACCATGATTTCCCCGGGAGGAAAGTATTTTTCCGTAGCTGTTTTCTTTAACTCACCGGCGATTTTTTCCTTTTCTTTTTCCAAGTATTTTTTGCGTTTTTCGAGCTTCCATTTCCGCATTTTTAGTTTTTCCAATTGGCCGGCATAATAATTTCCTACGGATTGAAGGTCGTTGACGGTGATTTTTCCGTTTCCGCCGATTTGATTGTTTTTGTTGAGAAAAGCGATTTGTTTGTCGATGACCGAAATGGCAATACCGGTTTGCTCCATGAGGTCGTTGATACTGTCGAATTGCCGGATAAGCTTTTTTTGGCGTTTGGTGACGGGGCTTTCTTTCTTAAAATTATGTTCGAACCGTACGCCTGTGATCATAAAATTACCGTCGCCTCGAACACGAATACTTTGCGGATCCACAAAAGGCGATAATTGTTCGAATTTAATACGGCTTTCGCCCGCAGGCAAATTCACCCGGGCTTCGCGCGTCACTTGGGCTCCTTTAAGAAAAACCGTTACACTTTTTACCGTTGTTTTTACGGGAATTATATTTTTTTTCTGTGCGGATGCAGGCGAAAAATGTAAGATTAATCCTATTAGAAAAAGATAAACGGAAACTTTCATTGTCATAATATTAATTAGACAAATTTAATAAAAATACCATCTCCTGCGGAAACAAAACAAGCGGATCTTCCGACCCGCTTGTAGGGATTTTTTTAGTACAAGGATAAAATGACCGGTTTAGGCTTCAAGAATTTCTTCCGAATCGCCGGCCGTTTGATCATAGAAGTCACCTTCCATGAAGTAGATGATGGGCATCATTAAGATAATACCTACAAGAAGCATGATAAGACCTAAAAGTCCTAAAAGTAAACTGAGAATGTAGAGCCAAACAATATCCCAGATGTTATCTTTGGATTTTCGCCAGGAAGCGGAAAGCGCATCTATGGCACCCATTCCTTTGTCGATGATGTAAAAAGGTGCATAAAAGAAGCGTACATAAATATATAGGAGGATTACCAGAATGATGAGGCTCAGTATGGCGGCAACCCCCATACTCATACCTTTGCCGGCATAGGCTAATAAAAACGGTGCAACAATGATTCCCAAAAGCATAATCATAATAATCCCGTAGAGGAGAAAATGGATGATTTTGTTGGAGGTGTAATACTTATTGATAACTTCACCTATACCGTTGTAGTCGCCTCTCACGTTGTCCAGGGCATATCCATAGATGAAAATACTGAGCAGCAGACTGACCAAAAAATAAACGGCCTGCATAATGCCGTTGGATTTACTCAGGTAGTCGAAAAATACTATAATAAGGAAAATAACAAGGAACACACCGAGGTGTCGCAAAGGATCTTGCTTAAACACCTCCCAGGCTTTGTTTAATGCATCGGAAGCGGTATACTTTTTCATAGGGATTGGTTTTTGGATTTCCTTTTAAAGATAGGATTTTTTTTTGAAAATAGTGATGATGGATATAATATTTTTTGGGAGCATAAATTAAATATGATTTTGTGTTTGTTAAACCGTTGAACCGCTTATTTCTGTTAAACCGTTAAATCGTGCAATCGTTTAACCGGTTATTTATGTTAAACCGTTAAACCGTTGAATCGTGAAATCGTGCAACCGGTTTTCGGCTTCGCCGCACTTTAACCTTTCATCATTTTCCTTGTCCCTTTATTGTTGAGCGTTGAATCGTGAATACTAGCTGTTGGCCCTTAGCCATTAGCTGTTAGCCTTGTTGAAAATCA
>JAADEB010000036.1 GCA_013153655.1 Chlorobiota bacterium | reverse complement strand
CCTCGCCGCTCCTTGCGTCGCTTTCCTCGGAATGACAGGAATCGCTCTTTTGTTCTATTATCACCTTTGGAACGGATTTTGTCATTCCGAATGAACGTGAGGAATCTCCCAAAAGCTACGGCCAACGAACGGCTAACAGTTCTTCCATAAGATTCCTCCCGCCTGAGGCGGACACGGCGATTTAACGGTTGCACGATTTAACAAATCTATTCAACTCTTCAATAGACATACCCGGTTCAACGATTGCCCGGTTTAACGGTTTAACAAATCTATTCAACTGTTCAACTCTTCAACTTTTCAACAGAATCACCGGTCAACGGTCATCGGTCATCCGTCAATATTATCGATTTAACGGTTGCACGGTTTAACAGAAATAGGAGATTCATCAGTCGTAACCTCCTTCGGAATGACAACTCCAACTATCTGACTCAGTTAAAGTTAAGGTTAATGTTAAGGTTAAAGTATATTACCCGATTGCACGATTTAACGATTCAACGGTTTACCGGTTCAACAGAAATCCCTCCCCCCGTACAACCGTCCGTATTTTTCGCTAAATTTGTACGTTTAAGAAACCTTTATTACGAAAAACATCGATTCATGAATAAATTGAAAGATTTCCGTACGGCCAAACGCATTTTCGGGATTTTATCGTTTCTGACCGCTTTTGTGGTATATATCCTGACGGCCGAACCCACGGTAAGTTTTTGGGATGCCGGTGAATTTATTTCCACTTCCTACAAACTCCAAATCGGTCACCCGCCGGGCGCACCGCTCTACCAAATGGCGGCCGCCGTGTTCTCGGGCCTGGCACCTAACACCGACAAGGTGGCCATGATGATCAACATTATGTCGGGATTTGCCAGCGCCTTGGCCGTGCTGATGCTCTACCTGACCATTATCGAATTGCTCACCTACGACAAACCGGACGATTACAAACCCTCGGCCGGCGAAGCCGTGGCACTCATCGGTAGCGGTGTGGTGGGCGCCATGACCCTTACTTTTTCGGACACGTTTTGGTTTTCGGCCGTGGAAGCCGAAGTCTACGGTCCGGCCACCTTCCTCTCGGCCTTGATCTTTTGGCTGGGCCTTAAATGGACCCGCAAATTGGATGCGCCGCGGGCCAATAAATGGTTGTTGCTCATCGCCTTTGTGCTGGGACTTTCCTTCGGTGTACATTTCCTGGCCATCCTGACCATTCCGGCCGTGGCCATGCTCTATTTCTTCCGTAAATATCCCAAATTCAACGTCAAACAATTTATTGCCGCCAACGTGATCGGCGTGTTGATCCTGGTGGTGATTTTCAAGGTGTTGATGCCTTGGATTTTGAAATATTACGCCTATTTGGAAATTTTCTTTATCAATAATTTCGGCTTGCCGTTCCACTCGGGCACTTTGATCGCCGCCTTGATTATGGCTTTTGCTTTCTACAAATTATTGCAATACAGTTACAAAAAGAAAAACAATTTGCTCGAAACCCTGACCCTTTCGCTCCTGTTCCTGATTTTGGGCTTCTCGTCATGGGTTATGTTGCCTATTCGCTCCAATGCACAGCCGCCTATCAACGAAAACAACCCGGCCAGTGCGCGCGAACTCCTGGCCTACTACAACCGCGAACAGTACGGCGAAACCTACCTGTTCTACGGTCCCTACTACACGGCCTACTACTACGACCTGGACAAATACGAACCCTATGTGGACGATAAACCCAAGTATGAAAAAGACACCGTACAGGGCAAATACGTGATTGTCAATAATTACAAAAAAGCCAAACAAAATTTCACACGTACCCAAAAAGGCCTGTTGCCGCGTATGTGGGATCCCAACAGTGCGGAAAATTACAACAAAATCATGGGCTACCGTCCGGGCAACAAGAAAAAACCCAGTTTGCTGGACAACTTGATTTTCTTTGTCAAATACCAATTGAATTATATGTATTGGCGCTATTTCCTATGGAATTTCGTAGGGCGCCAGGACGATATCCAAGGACATTTGGACAACCACGGCAACTGGATCAGCGGGATTCCCTTTGTGGACAACATGTTGGGCGTGCCGCAGAAAAATATGCCGGACGACATGAAGTATAATAAGGCGCGGAACGTATATTATTTCCTTCCGTTGCTGCTGGGTCTCATCGGTATGTTTTTCCATTACAAACGCGACTGGAAAACCTTCTATGCCACGCTGTTGCTCTTTATTTTTACGGGTATAGCGGTATTGTTCTACACCAATGTACGACCCTTCGAACCGCGTGAAAGGGATTATGCGGTGGTGGTGTCGTTCTATACCTTTATTATATGGGTCGGTATGGGCGTGTATGCACTGTGGGATTGGTTGAAGGACAAGATCAAAATCGACCCGAAATGGACGGCTTTGGCGGTTACGTTGCTGAGTTTTGTATCGGTTCCGTTGCTTATGGCCAAACAAAATTGGGACGATCACGACCGCAGCCGCAAATACGCCGCCGAAGACATGGCGCGCGCCTATCTGGGAAGCGTGCAAAAGAACGGCGTTATCTACACCGTGGGCGACAACGACACTTTCCCGCTCTGGTATATGCAGGAAGTGGAAGGCTACCGCGACGACGTAAAAGTGTCCAACACCAGCCTCCTGGCCACCGATTGGTATATCGACCAAATGAAAAACAAGACCTACAAAGCCGAAGGTCTTCCCATCAAAATGCCGCACAAAAAATACGTGTACGGCACCCGCGACGTGGTGATCTACGAGCCTTTGACCAACGATACCCTGGACATCAAAGATTTTATGAACATTGTCCTAAGCGATAAATTGCTTACCAAAGGCCACATGGGTTCCTACTATATCAACCCGGTCAACAACCAAAAAGTGTATATCTACCCTACCCGCTACGTGCGTGTGCCGGTGAACAAAGAAAACGTGATCAAATACGGCATCGTGGCGGCCAAGGACAGCAGCAAAATCGTGGATAACATCATCTTGGACCTCAAAGGTCAAACGCTCTACAAATCCCATTTGGCCATGCTCGACATGTTGGCCAATAACGACTGGAAACGTCCCATTTATTTCAGCGGCGGTAATTTCCGCGACTCGGATTACCTGTGGGCCAAGGATTACCTGCAACTGGACGGATTGGCCTACAAACTCGTTCCCATCAAAACCAAAACCAACGGTTACGACCTGGGCCGTATCGATGTGGACACCATGTACCGCAATCTGAAAAATTTCCGGTTTACCAATATGAACAAAGGTATTTATCTGGATCCCGAGGCACGCCGCAATTCCCTTATTTATCGCCGGTCCTTCTACCGCCTGGCCGACAGCCTCCTGGTGAAGGGCGACACCGCACGCGCAAAGGAAATCCTGGACAAAATCACGGATCAATTGCCGGTGGAAAAAACGGGCTACTATTATTCCACCTGGGGCGCCTTGGAACTCTACTACCGCATGGGCGAGAAGGAGAAAGCGCGTAAATTGGCACGTACGCTTATGGATCATTATCTGCAATACCTCAAATACTTCGGCAGCATGAGCCGGAAAGACCTGCGCCTTATGGGCAAAGATCCCGAGGATAAGATTATGAAATTGGAAAACACCATGCGTATTATTCAAAAATTCGACAAGGAACTTTACGACGAATATGCCAAGAAATTGGGCGCATACATGAAATAAAATGAGCCGAAAACGTCTTTTCCTGCTGGATGCCTACGCCTTGATCTATCGAGGTTACTACGCCTTTATCCGCAATCCGCGCATCAATTCCAAGGGTCAAAACACATCGGCGATTTACGGTTTTGTGAATACGCTGTTGGATATTATCCGCCGCGAAAAACCGGAATTGCTCGCCGTGGTGTTTGACAAAGGCGGTTCCGAAATGCGCGAACAATTGTACGAAGACTACAAGGCCAACCGCCTCGAACAACCCGAAGCCATCGAATTGGCCGTTCCCTACATCAAGCGTATCCTGGAAGCCATGCATATTCCCGTGCTGGAAAAACCCGGCTGGGAAGCCGACGACCTCATCGGCACGCTGGCACGCAAAGCCGAAGAAAAGGGTTACGAAGTGTTTATCGTAACGGCCGATAAGGATTTCGGGCAAATCGTGTCGGACAAGGTGAAAATCTACCGTCCTTCGAGCGGCGGCAAAGGTTATGAAATCTGGGACACGGAAAAGGTGAAGGAAAAATTCGGTGTGGAACATCCGCGCCAAGTAATCGACTACCTGGCCATGACGGGCGACAGCGTGGACAACGTGCCGGGCATTCCGGGCGTGGGCGACAAAACGGCCAAAAAATTCCTGGCGCAATTCGGAAGTTTGGAAGGCCTTTACGAAAACCTGGACCAACTCAAAGGCAAAATGAAGGAAAAGGTGGCCAACGCGCGCGACCTGGCTTTCCTGTCCAAACAATTGGTGACCATCCATACGGACGCACCGGTGGATTTCGAAGAAGAGGCTTTTCATATTTCGGAACCCGATACGGAGGAAGTGTTGCGCATTTTCGACGAATTGGAATTCCGGCGCCTGAAAGAACAATTCCTGGCCTTGCACGGCAAAGAACCCGCCGAACAACCGGCTTCGGGTACACCCTTCTCGCTCTTTGATCAAGAAGCCGCTCCCGGCGGCACCCAAAGCCGCAAAGCGGAGCTTATCGTCCAAACCGACGACACGCCTAAGGCCAAAGCATTGCTGAAAGAAAAACTGCAAAACGCTCGCCGCATTCCGGTGGCCTGGTATCCGCGCCAATTCGATTTCGACCGGCCGCTTCAATACCTGGCTTTTTCATTGACGGACGGCCTGGTGCATGTCGTACCGGCCGAAGAAGGCGAAGAAATCCTCAAATATTTTCGCGAAATCTGGGAAAATCCCGATAAAATCATCACCGGCCACGACCTGAAAGAATGGGTCAAATACTTGGAACACTACGGCATTCATCCACGGGCCAAACGCCATGATATCATGGTGATGCATTACCTGATCAACCCGGAGATGAGCCACGGCCTGGAAACCCTGGCACGCAGCTACGCCGGCATCAACCTGCCGCCTGAAAAACAAACGCCGCCGGAACAACGCACGGCCGCCGAAGCCAATGTTATCGACAGGCTCCATCGCGTGTTTGGCGCCAAAATGGACGAAGTGAAAGCCACCGGCCTCTACCACCGCATCGAGATGCCGCTCATCAACGTGCTGGCCGGCATGGAACGCGAAGGCATCCGCATCGACACGGAGGCTTTGGAAAAATTGGCCGCCGACATTCGCGAGGACATCCGGAAACTGGAAGAACGCATCTACGAACAAGCCGGCGAAACCTTCAACATCGCCTCACCCAAACAATTGGGCCGTATCCTGTTCGAAAAACTCAAAATCGACAGCAAACCCAAAAAAACCAAAACCGGCCAATATTCCACCTCGGAAGAAACCCTGAGCAAATACCGCCACAGCCATCCCGTTATCAACGACATCCTGGAATGGCGTCAATTGCAAAAATTGCTCAACACCTACGTGGAAGCGCTTCCCAAACAAATCCATCCGGCCACGGGCAAAGTGCATACGCATTTCAACCAAGCCGTAACGGCCACGGGACGCCTCAGCTCCACCAATCCCAACCTGCAAAACATTCCCATACGCACACCGCGCGGACGCCAAATCCGGGCCGCCTTCGTGCCGGACACGGACAACGATCTGCTACTTTCGGCTGACTATTCGCAAATCGAATTGCGCCTGGTGGCACACCTGAGCGGTGACGAAAACATGCTGGAAGCCTTCCGCCGCGGCGAAGACATCCACCGCGCCACCGCCGCCAAAGTGTTCGGCATTCCCATCGAGGAAGTAACCCGCGAACAACGCTCGCAAGCCAAGGCGGTGAATTTCGGCATCATCTACGGCGTGTCGGCACACGGGTTGAGTCGTCAAACGGGCCTCTCTCGCTCCGAGGCCAAGAAAATCATCGATGCCTACTTCGAGAACTTTCCCAAATTGAAGGACTTTATCCGCCGCCAAATTGAATTTGCACGCGAACACGGCTATGTGGAAACCATCATGGGACGCCGCCGCTACCTGCCGGACATCCATTCGCGCAATGCGGTGGTGAGGGCCGCCGCCGAACGCAACGCCGTCAATACGCCGGTGCAAGGCAGCGCCGCCGACATCATCAAAAAAGCCATGAACGACATCGAAGCGCGTTTGGAACAAAAGTGCCTGAAAAGCAAACAATTATTGCAAGTACACGACGAACTGGTGCTCAACGTGCCGCAGGAAGAAAAAGAACAAACCGCCGCCATCGTACGCGACGCCATGGAAAACGCCGTCCGGCTGTCGGTTCCGCTGACGGTGGATATGGCCTTCGGGAAAAATTGGTTGGAGGCGCATTGAGAGGAAAAGTCGAAATGAAATTTTTAGCAAAGCTTAGGATAAATATTTAAACTCGGAATTTTATTATTTCGAATTCAATAAAATTTCGATTTCATATTTTGCGGTTATCCAAAAAATCCTTTAATGTTTCTTTGGATATGATGTTGGCATTCTTTAAATGCATTATACCCACACGGGTTCTAATGGCGGTTTTGAGCGCCGTGGGATCCATAAAGTAAAGTTCTTGTTTATTGTTCCAAATCCATTGGTCCAAAAGCCGACCCTTATCGGCCGACACAATCACATAAGGCCGGCCGTTCCGTTTCAATCGTTTCAACACCTCACCCAGGCGGAGCGTGTCCCGTGCATCGAGTTTTCCGGGATAGGGAATCAAAATAAGGTAAATATCATCCGCATCCAAAATGCTGTCGGTTATTTCAATACTGTCGTTTTCGATGCTAAAATCATGGATGGGCGGCACATACCCCCTTTGGACCACTTGGCTTTCGCGCCGCACGAATTCGGCACCCGGAATATCCCATGGGGCTTCTTCGGACGTAAATTTTCGAACTTTTCCGTTTATCCTGTAATACCAAATATCGCGAAACTTGAAACGCGGCGCATCCGGCGGAATTTCCATTCCCTTACGGATATTTTTGCCCACCGCATAAGGCCGGAAATCAATCAGCGGCAAATGATGGCGGGTCCAAATCCCAAAAGCCAAAAAAACAATCGAACTCAACGCCAAAATCATGGCCTTGGGCATGGGACGGGGATCCGGAGCATTTCCGTAAAACCGGTATAAAACCAATAAGGCTCCCATCAAAATAATATTTTTGATAAAAGTCTGCATGGGGGTCAATTTCACCGCATCGCCAAAACATCCGCAATCCGTCACCTTACCCGTGTAGAGCGTATAAGCCGTCAGGAAGAGGAAGAAGCCCGTCAATAAAAGGGATACCACAAAGGTTATCCGGGGCCGGTAACGAAGCAAAATGGCCAGTCCCACCCACAATTCCGTAATGATGAGAGCAAAAGCCAAATATTCACGATATGGCATCAAAAAAGCCAAATTCAGCACATCCGGCGCAAAATAATCCCCCAACTTAATGACGGTTCCCATAGGATCGATAAGCTTTACGGCGCCGGAAAAAACAAAAACGGCTCCCGTAATCAAACGCAGCATTTTGAGCCCTAACAGCTCCTTATCGATATGATGTACAAATGGTTTCATCATGTAAAGGTAGACCAAATTTTCCGATTCCTGACTTTGCCTCAGCCGATGATGTCCGGGTCACCTTTCCCTTCCCTGAGAATTTCGGGTTCGTCACCGCTCAGGTCGATAACGGTGGAAGGTGTTTTTTCCAAAATACCGCCATCCACTACGGCATCCACACGTTTATGCCATTTCTCGTAAATCAATTCCGGATCGGTAGTGTATTCCACCAGGTCGTCTTCGTCGCGAATGCTGATATTGACAATGGGTTCGCCCAATTCTTTCAACATCTCGCGTATGACAGGGTGATCGGGAATGCGAAATCCGATGGTTTTGCGTTTTTGGAACAATTTAGGCAAGCGATGCGAAGCCGGCAAAACAAAGGTGTATGGTCCCGGCGTACCCCGCTTGATGATTTTAAAGGTGGGTGTGTCGATTTGTTTGGTAAAATCCGACATTTGGCTCAGGCTGTGAAACAAAAGTGTAAAGCGTGCTTTCTCTGGTTTAATACCTTTGATTTGCGCCAGCCGTTCGATAGCACGCGGTTTGCTCAATGCCGCACCCAAACCGTAAACCGTATCGGTGGGGTAAATGACCAAACCGCCGTTACGTAGAATATCCACCGCCTCACTGACACGAATAAAATCGGGGTTTTCCGGATATATTTTAATGTATTTGGCCATAATGCAAAGTTTTTATTCAAATATAATCAATTTTCCCCTTCCCCCGTTTCATTTCAAGGACTCTAATCATAAATAAAGGCGGAATAAGGAGACCGGTTGTCCTGTCGAAATGATTTGATGTGGGTAATAGCTCGATTCAACAAAAAAAACGAGCTTCCTTCCACCTGAGGCGGACACGGCGCTTAAATACTCAAATAAGAGGTAAAAGGCATAAGGAGCAAGGAGAAAGTGTTTTCGGGAGACGTAAAAAGGTAAACGGTAAACGTGGTAAAAAGTTACTGAGTCATTAATCGATTTAACGGTTTAACGCTCAATAATATAGGGACAAGGTAAAAGGCGAAAGGTTAAAGTGCGGCGAAGCCGCTAATCGATTTAATCCGCCTGAGGCGGACACGGCGGTTTAACGATTCCACGGTTTAACAAACTGTAAATCAACCTATTCAATTTTTCAACAATTCAACTATTCAACGTAAATAGGAGATTCCTCAGTTGTAAACTCCTTCGGAATGACAAAGGTAACTATCTGATTTAATTAAGGTTAAAGTTAAGGTTGAATTAAATTCTCTTTCCGGTTTACGGGGCCACCCGGTTTAACGGTGCAACACCCATTATTTATCCAGGAAAACCGAAAAACCCCATTTCATACCCCAATTTTCCGTTATTTTATGTTCGCGATCGGTTTTATAGGTAAGTGCGTCATATCCGGCCATTATATCGAAATGAATATAATCGTTGAGCGGAATAGCTAACCCGGCCATAAATTCGTAATTCAAATAGGTAATATGTATGCTACTGCCAGCAGGTGCACCGACAACATAATCCAATTCCAAATTTTGCGTTCCATAACTCATTCCGCCATGCATAAAAAAGAGCACCCGGCGGTAAGGTATGTAATATCGTACAAAGGGTCCCACCAACCATTTAGGCTTCGATATCCAAGTGTCCGTATGATCCAAACGAACATTCAAACCGGCCACCCAATTATCCGTCACCGTGTAGCCACCACCCGCTTGAAGCAAATAAACGGATTCGCCGTTGCTAAAATCTCCGAAACCGGAAGTGATGTAAGACCATTGCGCCAGGGAAGATGCATTTAAATAAAATTTTCCCTTGGCCACCCGTGTATTACCTTCTTGCGACCAAACAAGTGCGGGAAACCATATCATCAACCAAAATATTTTTTTCATAGCGCTGAATTTTCGTTTAACATAAATTATTTCCCATGGGGAATCAACAGAGAAAATCCGATTTTTATTCCCCATATTCCATATGAATAGTCGTAGGAGTGGTCCTTCCTGTCCAACATTTCGCTATATGCGCCGTAGCCTCCGGTCAATTCGAAATGCACATAATCGTTCAGCGGCATGCTCAATCCAAAAGCACCTTCAAAGTTGAAAAGAAAAGGATAATAAGCCCGGGGAGCTTCGCCGTAGAGATTGACTGATATTCTCTGTGTACCGAAATAAATGCCCGTTTGAAAGAAAAAATAAACCGAACGGGAAGGAAAATATATCCTCATAAACGGTCCGGCAAGTAAAAGCCATCCTCCTTTCTCCGCATAAATATTGCTCAAATGCATATTAACCCCCAAGGCAAACTTGTCGACCGGGAAATAACCCATGCCTCCTTGCAAAAAATATTTTGTTTCCGGCTCATTTATATGTGTAGCATTTTCCCTAATATACTTGGTCCGGGAGGAAGAAAAACCGAATTGTGCGGCTCCGTCGATAAGTAATGTACCCTTGACCAAAGCTTGTGGAACGGCTTGTTGTTGCCCGAATCCGGCCAACGGAAGCCAAAATAGAAGCCAAAAAAATTTTTTCATTTATTTAAAATAATTTATTTTAAACAAAAATAACAAAAAAACAATTTAAGTAAAAATATTTAATACATATTAAAAAATGAACTCCTTAAAAAAAATGAACACCAATTATATTGACAATCTCCTATTATATATATAGAATTTTTTCCAATATATAATCAAAAAAAACAATTATTATGATGATTATGAAAAGAAAAAATAATTTTCCCCTTCCTTTCATTTTTATTTTTCTATTAAAATGGAATTCACCCATAAAAACAAAAACTTTAACTTTGAACAATAAATAAAGACATTTATGAA
>JAADEB010000093.1 GCA_013153655.1 Chlorobiota bacterium | reverse complement strand
ATTTTTGCCGGGCCAACGCGCTTATCCGCCTAATGGCGGATTTAGGGTTTGCTATTCTTTACCCATTTACATTGCTCACATGATGTTTTTTCTGCGTATTATTTAACCGCCTAATTCTAAAAAAAAATAAACAACCGGTCATGAATAACATTTTATATCTTTGTAAGATATTATAATTTTCATCGAATGAACGGATGGGAAATTTTTACTACCCCGGATGCGTGGATCGCCCTGGCCACCCTTACTTTCCTGGAAATCGTGCTGGGGGTGGACAACATTATTTTTATTTCCATCCTGACCTCCAAACTTCCCGGCAAAAAACAGCAACGCCGTGCCCGTGTGCTGGGACTGGGCATGGCCATGATTGTCCGGCTCATTTTCCTGTTGGGCATATCCTATATTATCCGCGCCACCGATCCCATTATTACTTTTCGCGGCATTTCATTGAGCATAAAAGATTTGATTCTGCTCCTGGGCGGACTTTTTCTCTTGGCCAAAAGCACCTCCGAAATTCATGAAAAAGTCACCTCCGGTTCGGCTCCCGTAAAGTCCATCAAGTTTTCGCGCGAACGTTTCAATGCCATTGTGTGGCAAGTGATGATGCTCGACATCGTCTTTTCGTTCGACAGTATTTTGACGGCCATCGGTCTGACGGAGCATGTGGTGATCATGGCCGTTGCGGTGATTATATCCATTGTTATCATGATTTTGTTTATCAACGTAATCGGCGATTTTATCGTCAGATATCCTACTTTGCAGATTTTGGGGCTTTCGTTCCTGATTCTTATCGGAACCATGTTGGTGGCCGAAGCTTTTCATGTGCATGTGCCTAAGGGTTACATTTATTTTGCTTTCTTCTACGCCTTTATGGTGGAAATGATCAATTTACGTATCCGTCCCGTTCAACCTCAAAAATCCTCCGATGAAAAACCGTAATTTCCGTAAAGGCACTTGCCATGCCTGTGCCTACAAGATTTATAAACCCGAGCAGCGATTGCTGGTGATGCAACAATGGACGCGAAAAGGCTACGAAGTGGCGGATATGGCTTTTGAACAAACGGCCGGAAAGTCCTACGAAATTTATTATCTTCAACACAAAAACAAACCGGATGATAAAGCGGTATTGTATTTTGATATTACTGATCTTTTCCGGCTTTGGTAGCCGGGCACAACAATTGGCTCTGTTGCAATACGGAGGCGGGGGTGATTGGTATGCCAACCAACGGACATCATTGCCCAACCTGATTCGTTTTGCACGCGAACAAGGAATGGTTCTGGAACCGGAGCAAGCGGTGGTGCGACCCGGAAGTCCCGACATTTTTCGCTATCCCTACATCCATGCCACGGGCCATGGCCGTATTTATTTTACCGACGACGAAGCCGCCAATCTGCGCCTTTATCTTGAAAGCGGAGGTTTTTTGCATATCGACGATAACTACGGGATGGATAAATACGCACGCGAAGCCATCCGCCGGATTTTTCCCGATAAGGAATTGCAGGAACTTCCCGCGGATTTCGAATTGTTTCATGCCCCTTTCGACTTTCCAGGAGGTCTCCCCAAAATTCACGAACACGACGGCAAGCGCCCGCAGGCTTTCGGCATCTTTGTGGATGGAAGACTCGTATTGCTCTATACCTATGAAACCGACCTGGGCGACGGATGGGAATCCTATGAAGTACATCGCGACCCGCCCGAAAAACATTTGGAAGGCCTGCGTATGGGATACAATATATTATATTATGTTTTTACACATTGATGCCGTATGATTACGCCGGCCTATTATGCCTTTTTGGACGAATTGAAGCAAAACATGAACAGGCCTTGGTTTAAGGCCAACCGGGAAAGATTCGAGCGGGATGTTTTCCGGCCTTTTGAGTTGTTGGTAGGATATGTGATGGAAAGCTTACGCCGGGATATGGATTTGCCGCCCATGATACAACCGCGGGACTTAATGTTCCGTTTTTATCGCGACACCCGTTTTTCGGCCGATAAAAGCCCCTATAAATTGTGGATGGGCGCCGTGGTGTCCAAAGGTGGTAGAAAAAACGACCGCTATCCCGAACTCTATTTCCAATTGGGCGCCGATGAAAATTTTATCGGTACCGGATTATACCGACCCTCCAAGGAAATGCTTTTTCGTATTCGCGAGGCCATCCACCGGAATCCCGCCCGGATTCGCGCCATTCATGAAGATCCGCTTCTTCGCCGCTTCTTCCCCGAAGGTTTACTGGGCGAACGAAACAAACGATTACCCTTCAAAGAATGGATGGAAACGGCCGCAAAAGAACCCTTGATATTGAACAAACGCTTTTATACTTATCGCACCTATCCCCGGGAAACTTTTTTGGGAGATCCTTCGGAATTTATAGCCGCCCATTTCCATGCCATGGAAGCATGGAATAAATTTCTTTTGGAAATATCAAAAAATATTTAAACTGCATTAACTAAATAATATGACAAAATAAGGGATCGCTTCGGGGAAATGTCGTATTTTTGCGCAAAATTTTATTTGGGATGCTAAAAGTCAATAATGTTTCCATACAATTCGGCAAAAGGGTTTTGTTTGACGAAGTAAACGCGCAATTCACCAAAGGCAATTGCTACGGCATCATCGGTGCCAACGGTGCGGGAAAATCCACTTTCCTGAAAATTCTTTCGGGCGAAATGGACCCCACCACCGGGCATGTGGAATTGGAGAAAGGCAAACGCATGTCGGTCTTGGAACAGGACCACCATAAATATGACGACTACACGGTGCTCGACACGGTGATCATGGGCAATCGCGAGCTCTATGATATCATGAAGGAAATGGATGCCTTATACGCCAAAGAAGATTTTAATGATAAAGATGCCGAACGTGTGGGTGAACTCCAAGTGCGCTTCGAAGAAATGGACGGGTGGAATGCCGAAGCCGACGCCGCCGCCCTCTTGTCCCATTTGGGGGTTCCCGAGGATATGCACTATATGAAAATGAAGGATTTGGAACCCAAAATGAAGGTGCGCGTTTTGTTGGCACAAGCGCTTTTCGGCAATCCCGACGTTTTGATTTTGGACGAGCCTACCAACGACTTGGACTTTGAGACGGTAGCTTGGCTGGAAGATTTCCTGGCCAATTACGATAACACGGTGATTGTGGTATCGCACGACCGCCACTTCCTGGACGCCGTATGTACCCATATCGTGGATATCGATTACGGAAAATTGAATTTCTACACCGGGAACTATTCTTTCTGGTACCAATCCAGCCAACTGGCCGCACGCCAGCGGGCGCAGCAAAACAAAAAATTGGAGGAAAAACGCAAGGAACTGGAAGAATTTATCCGCCGTTTTTCGGCCAATGTGGCCAAATCCAAACAAGCTACGGCGCGCAAAAAAATGCTGGAAAAACTCAAACCCGAAGACATTCGTCCGTCCAGCCGGCGCTATCCGGGTATTATTTTCGAACAGGAACGCGAAGCCGGCGACCAAATCTTCGAATGCGAAAACCTGTCCAAATCCCTGGACGACGAACTCCTGTTTGCCAAGGCCGAATTCCGGCTCAACAAAGGCGACAAGGTTTTGCTGCTGTCCAAGGATTCCCGTGCCACCACGGCCTTCTACGAAATCATCAACGACCGCCTAGAACCCGATACCGGAACCTACCGCTGGGGCGTAACCACCATTCGCGCCTACCTGCCCTACGACAATACGCCGTATTTCCAAGAAGATATCAGCCTGGTGGACTGGTTGCGCCAATATGCCAAAACACAGGAAGACCGCGAGGAAGTCAACTTGCGCGGTTTCCTGGGAAAAATGCTTTTTAGCGGCGAAGAAGCCCTGAAATCCGTCAAGGTGTTGTCCGGAGGCGAACGCATCCGGGCCATGCTCTCGCGTATGATGTTGCAACGCGCCAATGTGCTCATGCTCGACGAACCCACCAACCACCTGGACCTGGAAAGCATCCAGGCGCTCAACAACGCTTTGAAGCGCTATAAAGGAACCGTCATCTTCACCACCCGCGATCACGAATTCGCCCAAACCGTGGCCAACCGTATCATCGAAATTACTCCCAACGGCACCATCGATCGCCTCATGACCTTCGACGAATACATGAGCGATCCCAAAATCAAGGAATTGCGGGAGAAGATGTACGGGAAATAATCCGCAATTTTTAAAGCACAATGCAATTGGACATTTATGGTATCGAAATACGATATTTCGATACCCAATTTTCAAATAAATGAATGATTAGAAAACCATCCGAACCTGTTCCATTTTTGGAGAACACAAAGGATTATTCCACCGTCACCCGGAAACCCAGTCGTTGCAAGAGTTCGCGGAAAGTGTCGAAATCCACATGAAAGCGGATGCCGGCTCCTTGGGTGTAGCCTTCCTGTTGACCGGCGTATTCGATGGGAGTCCGTTTATTATAGAGGCGGAATTGGAGAGTTCCTTCGGGCGTGAGCCACATGACGGCTTCGATGTCGCCGGCCACCGACGAGGCGGTGTAACGTCCAACGGGCATAACCACTTTGCCGTTGATATAAATTCGCTTGTTGACCTTGGTGGTCACTTCCACACCCACTTGCGTATCGGTTTTGACATTGGATTCGGGATTTTCCTGGCCGGGTACGTAATTGAGCCGGACGTTGAAAAAGTCGTTTTCCAACAAGGCATTGAACACGCTCAATACCCTTTCGGAGAGGTTGCCTTCCACGGCGGCACGGTTACTGAACCGCAATATTTCTTCGGAAATGAATGATTTGGAGTAGAGCAGGGAAAGCACTTGCAGGATTCGCCGGTCGGGGTCGCTGAGGGCATATTCTACTTGCGAACGAATAAGGCTGTTGGCCTGAGGCAGGCGAATTTGGAAATCGATTTTAGGCTTCATCAAGTCGCCCGTCAAATTAATGATCACATCTACCGGAACCTTATGATTGAGATTCACCGCCTCGCGTAACAGGGGGGTAACATCGGCGGCGGGAATGTGGTAAATGGCGCGGATGTTGAGTTGGGCATGATAAGGATCGCCGGACCAAACAATGGTACTACCCGATTCCACTTCGAATTTTTTCTCGATAATGCCGGCATATTTAAAGTCGTAATATCCTTCTTTGACCTGATAGGTTCCCCACATGTTAAATTTTCCCAATGTGTTGATTTCCATTACGATGACCCCTTCGCCTTTGGCATGCAACACACTTCCGAATTCGGGATCCATTACGATTTCGATATCGGCGTCGCGGGTGATGTCCAGGTTCATAGTCAGTTCCAGGCCTTCGTAGGTGCGTTCGGGTCGTCCGGAGCGTTCTTTCATTTTCCGGCGGTATTCGTCCTTGGCGTAAAACCGGATGAAATTATCTTCGCCCACGGTTTCCACATCGATAAGTTGGATGTAGAGTTTTGTGCCGGGATTGGAGCGCAAGCCCGCATCGATTTTTATTTTGTTCAAGTCGCCCGTCACGGAGGCATTGCCCTTCACGAAGGCCGTACCGTAGTATGTGCTTTCGTCTGAATAAGGCGTGTCCAAAGCCAGCAGGTTATCGCCTTTGATATGCAGGTCGAATTGCCAATGTTTGAATTGATAAAAATCTATGTTTCCTTCCAGATGACCGCGTGTCCCGTATTTGGTGTCGGTGAACGAGGCTCCGGGGAAAATAAATTTATCATCCTTGATGATGAGTTCCGTATTGTCATCGAATTGGTAATCGGTGTTGAGTTCTTTCAGGCGCATACCCACTCCGAACAGTGAAAGGCCGCCTTCGTAAACGGGTTCGTTCATATTGCCCCTCATGCGAAAATGGCCGGTGACACGGCCCCTGATGCGGTCGAAAATGTCTTCCATAAACGGATTGAGAAATGTAACGGGAAAGTCGTTGACCACCGCATTGATATCCATATCGTGTTTTTGGGTATCCAGGTAACCCGAGGCCGAGAAAATTTGCCGGTCGTCCCGTAAGCCTTTGGTGCGGATAAACATCACGCGGTTTTGTAAGGTTTGGAAATCGCCTTCCCATTGGCCCAATGGCACGTCATTGAGCCGGAAACCGTCCACGGCAAAGCGGCCGTTATAAAAAACGGATTTTTCCTTACGTCCGAACACCACCCGGCCGTTCACCCTTCCCTGCCAAGTAAAAGGGTCGATAACGGGTCCCAGGTCTTGCAAATCCAGGTTGCGTATGTCCGCCTCGATATGGCGCAAGGCCGGGGTGTTGAATCCGTTGAAGGAGATTTTTTTGGAGCCGCTGGTAAAGGTAATATCTTTTATGAGCAAAGAATCCCGGGAGAGGTTGTACCATAATTTTTCTTCGAATTTGCGAGGGTCGGCTTCCCAGTGCGTATGATAGTAGCTGAGGTAAGAGGGTAACAAACCGGCTTCCCACAGGCCTTTTTGTTTTTCATGATAGTAGAAAGCCAAATCCAGCGAATCGCGGTGTGTGGGGCCGCCTGTGGCTTTGGTTTTTACGAATACGGTATCGTTGATGTTTAAGTGAATGGTGCGGAATTTATAAATATGATATTGGCCCGAGCGGATGGTATCCACCTGTGCATAAAGATTGTAGATAAAGTTTTGATTATCCAGAATCACCCGTGCCTTGCTGAATGTGGTGTTTTGGTAGGTGAGGCTGTCGGAAGTGAGTACGGCGTGGACGTAATTGTTGCGCGTGTCGATTTGTCCGCGCAGGGAAGTTTGGGTTACATTTTCCAGGCCGGGCATCAGGAGTTTGAGCAAATTGCTATCGAAAAACAGGGAAAAACGCACGTTTTGGTTTACGGGCTCTTTGGGTTTATAGCGCGGCAAAAGGGTTCCCAATGCATACGCACCTATGGCATCCAGGCGGTTGAGGGTAAAGTCGCCTTGCAGGAAACCGTTGACGGCTTTGTCTGAACTGATGTCGATGCGCCGTTGGCCGTCGTCCGTTTCTTTGGCTTTCAGGTGGAGAAATTTCAGGTCGTAGCTGTCGGTCGAATAACGGTAATGAATGTCCTTGAGGTGTAGGGTGCCGGTGAGGTCTTCCCACGAGTTTCCTTTCATGTTCATGGTGACGGTGCCTTGGAGGCGAGCGATGCTGTCGGCGGTGACCCAGCCGGTTTTGTAAAGGTCGGCATGCCGGATTCTGGATGTGAAACTAAAAAGATTGGTATGGGCTCCCGTGTTGATCATGCCCTTAAAATCCATTTTGAAATGGGGATCGTTCATCACCAGGTTTCCGTTGAAATTTCCCTTGGTCCATTGTCCTTTGATCCGGATGGCCGAGTAGGGATAACGGCGGTAACGAAATTCGGATATATTACCTTCGATATAGGTTTTCAGGTCCTTTTGGCTGAAACCTTTTCCGTTGATTTTAAAATTTCCGGTGATGTTGTCGATATCTTTCTGGTCGAGATAGGTGCCTGCCCGAAAATTGTCCAGCCGGATGGTTCCGTGGTAGGTGGGCGGTTGCATGCCCGAATAGATTTTGAGTTTGTGCCGGATGTTGCCGGTTTCGGTGCGGGTGAGCATATCGGTTTCCAGAAGCGAGGGTTTGTAGAGAAACATGCCGTTGGAACGGATTTGTCCGGCTTTGCGAAGCCTTCCGGGAATGTAGCGTTCCGTTACGCCGGGCAGGAAATGGTGAAGGGCATCGTACGAAAGATCCAATTGTTTGGCAAAAAGCTGAATCCCCAGGCTGTCGGGATGCATGAGTTCGAATACGATCATGTCGCCCCGAAAACGCATGCCCCCGGCGGTATGCCATTTCGCACGGTTGATTTCCCATTCGTTCAGAACGCCGCCCAATTGTCCTTGCAGGTAAACGGTGTCGGCGGGGTTGAAAGTATAGGACGAAATGATTTTTTGCAAGTCGGCGCCTCCGGCCCGGATATCGATGGGACCTTGCCATTCCACTTCGTCAAAAAAATGTTTGAATTGTTCGCGTGTATAACGTAACGTAATATCGGCTTTGACACGGGAATGACCGGTGAGCATGTAAAAATTTTCGAAGCGCATACTGTCGGACGTATAGGTAAAATCCACATTGAATTTTTTGTAATCTATCCGGTAAATATCGGTGAAACGTGCATCCCGCAATTTCATACTTATGAGGCTTCCTTCGGAGATAAAAGGTTTTACGGTGCCGTTGAAATCGCTGATGAGATACAGGGGTTCGGAATGCAGGTTCCGGTTGGTCAGGCGGTAGCGGAAGCGGACAAGTTCGGTCGTGTTGATTTTCAGGAAGGTATGGGACTCTCCACCGGATTTTTCCGAAGCCGTCAGACTGTCGATTTTGCGCATCCAAAGGTCCAGGTTGTCGCGTTTTTCGCCTTTGTATTGGACCATGTTCAGGTAGCCGTCCTCGATTACGGTATGGCCGAAAACGAATTTATTTTTTCCGGCTTTCCAGGGATTTAACCATTGGGATTTGATGCCGCGGGCATATATCAAAGTGTCCCGGTGATGGTCGCGAACCAGGATGTTCCGGAAAACGATTTTGCCCGTGGGCGAAAGGCGGATTTTGTCCACCGTGATATCCAGACCGTATTTTTCGTGAAGCCGTTGGGTCAATTTGCTTCCCAAGTAGGTTTGTACGGCGGGAATCCATAATAGCGCAAAAAGGAGCATCAGAAAAATAGCCACTACACCGGCCGCACGCAGAATGACGAGTCCCGTTTTTTTCTCCTTGTTTTTGTTTACTTTTGTGCGCATATGGGTATGGACAAAATTAAGAAAGATATTCTGATTTTAGGTATCGAATCTTCTTGTGACGAAACATCCGCCGCGGTGTTGCACAACGGCCGCATGCTGTCCAACATCATTGCCGGCCAGGAGGTTCACCGCCAATACGGAGGGGTGGTACCCGAACTGGCTTCGCGGGCGCACCAGCAACATATCGTACCGGTGGTGGATGCGGCCCTTAAACAAGCCGGCATTCAGCCCCGCCAACTATCGGCCGTGGCCGTAACGGCCGGTCCCGGATTGCAGGGTTCCCTTCTGGTGGGTCTGTCCTTTGCCAAATCCATGGCACTTGCTTTGGATGTTCCGCTTATAGGCGTGCATCATATGCAGGCCCATATTTTGGCCAATTTTATCGAGGATGCCGGTGGACAAGCACCGCCTTTTCCCTTCTTGGCGCTCACCGTCAGCGGCGGACATACCCAAATCGTACTTATCCGCGATTATTTCGATATGCAAGTCTTGGGCCAAACCCTCGACGATGCCGTGGGTGAGGCTTTCGACAAAACCGCCCAACTTATCGGTTTGCCTTATCCCGGAGGCCCCCAAATCGACCGTTTGGCCAAACAGGGAAATCCCCGTGCTTTCCGCTTTGCCAAACCCAAAGTGGACGGCTTGGATTTCAGTTTTAGCGGATTGAAAACTTCCATTCTTTATTTCTTGCAAAAAAAACAGAAAGAAGATCCCGGATTCATAAAGCGAAATTTGGCCGATATTGCCGCATCGGTTCAGGCCACGATCGTGGATATTTTGATGGAAAAAATCAAGGAAGCCTCCCGCCTGACGGGAATTCGACGCTGGGTGTTGGGTGGAGGCGTATCGGCCAATAGCGGACTGCGTGAGGCTTTTCGGCAATTGGCCCGGGAGGAAGGTTGGGAATTGTACATTCCGCGCTTTGAATACACTACGGACAATGCCGCCATGATTGCCATCACCGGTTACCTCAAATACCTCCGAGGTGATTTTTCCGGTTTGGATTTGGTGCCCAAAGCGCGCTGGGATATGCCGGCGAAGAAGTGATTTTTCATGTTAAATCGTTGAACCGTGGAATCGGGATTTTTTCTACTTTAACCTTAACGTTAACTTTAACTGTTTTAGGGATTTAGGATTTGGGATTTAGGATTTGGGTTATTGTTAAATCGTGGAACCGTGCAATCGTTAAACCGGATAAGATCTGTTGAAAAGTTGAAAAGTTGAAAAGTTGAATAGACAGGTGACCGATGACCGGTGCTTTTTTCGGAGAACGGGGAACGGGGAACGGGAAACGTGCTAGCATTAGGTAAAAGGTTAAAGGTAAAAGGTGAACTTTGAACTTGCCTAAATAAGGTTGATTTTTGTTCTATACGAGGTTTAACCCGCTTTTTTTGATAGAGAAGTGTTGTGTTTCCCGGATTAAAATAAAAGTATACGGTAAAAATCCGCGTTAATAGCCGCTTACAGTATTTAAAAAAAGGATTTTAGGGATTTATGATTAAATTTGAAATAAACTTTTTCCATGAAAAAAATCCTTTTTATTGTCTTAATTTTGCCGGTCTTTGTACTTTCCGCTCAATACAAAGGCTACAAGCCCGCCCTCGAACCCTACGTGAAATTTCTTCAATCCCGTGAATTTCCCACGGCGAAGGAATATATTTTGGAAAAATTCAAAACCAAAGACATTGTTATTATTTCCGAACGTGACCACCGTGATTTGAGC
>JAADEB010000032.1 GCA_013153655.1 Chlorobiota bacterium | reverse complement strand
GGGATGCCGGAGCGGTTGAACGGGGCGGTCTCGAAAACCGTTGTGCTCGCAAGGGCACCGGGGGTTCGAATCCCCCTCCCACCGCTTTTTTTATTTCTTCCCATTTTATTATAACGCATAAAAAAAACCGCTCATGAAGGCATGAGCGGTTTTTGATGATAAAATTTGGCGGTTAATTCTGCGGTAAAATGGTAATATTGGTATCGAAGTAACCGGGATCGTATTTGCGCAAGGTGGATCCGTATTTGGCATTGATGGCATCGATAAAGCGATTGGCCAGAATCACATAGCCTTTGCGGTTGGGATGTACGCCGTCCAGGGAGAAGAACAGACTGGGCATGGTGGCCACGCCGTTGAAATAATCGGCGGTATAAACACTTCCGTCTTCCAAGCGGATGCCTTGTGCCAATTCGTCCATGGCTTGTTCCATATCGGCCAGTGCCAGTCCGTATTGTTGAGCCAAAGCACGGATAACACCGTTCATTTGTGCCGTTACGCTACGCACTTCGGCGGTTTCGGTTTCGGTGAGCACATATTGGTCGGGCAGGGGAGAAGTTACGCCCATAATCAGTTGATTGTTGTTGGGGTCCGGTTGTCCGATAACCGAAGCGGCGGTTAGCGGAATCAAGTCGTTGGCGGTGGTTTGACGCAAGGAAGGCAATCCCAGGGCCGAGAGGTCGGTCAGGTCTTCGTCAATCATGACCATGGCATTGTTTCCGGCTTGGAATTGGATGGTTCGTTTTTGGGCTTCTTCCTGAGTGATCAATCCGTTGGCCAAGGCCAATTGCAGTCCGCCGTTGTATTGGGCATAGGCTTGGTTGAGCGCATCGGCGGTGGCTTGGTCCAGCGGGATGGGGTTGTAATGAATGGTGGTCATGAAAGGAATGGAAGCCACGTCGGGCAGGGTGGCCACGGCACCTTTGGCTCCGCCGGCGGTAAGGGCTTGCAGGATTTGGTTATAGAGGTAAGCGAACAGTCCGGGGTCGGTAAGGTCGTTGGGACCGTAGGTGCTGGGATCGGTGTTGCCTGTTTGGTTGACGCCTGCACCACCGGAAGTGGCATACCACAGGACGTCGTTGTTACCCAACCAAAGGGTGAAGAAAGTAGGACGTTGGGCCAAGACATCTTCCAGCACACTGGCGTCGGGACGCGAAGCCATACGGACAAAATAAGGATTGGCGGTTCCGTTGAGCATATTGGCGATATTGCCGTAGCCGTTATAAACGTAATGATAAATTTTGGCACCGGGTACCCCCATATTGTTGTAAGGTCCGGGGTGGGGTTCCAATTGCATGGAGGGTGTTTTGTTGATGCGTTCCACGGCTTTGTCGGCCGCATCCACCACCAATTTGGGTTGCATAATCACGGTGGATCCCATTTTCATACCCCCCACATCTTCCGGATCGTCGTCCATATAGGGTTGTGTAAAGGCGCCTCCGCCGGCTTCTTGCATGCGGTCGGCCAGAAGTTTGGGGAAGGAGTAAGCCTGACCGCTATTGTGTAAGGTGCCGTTCATGTAACCGGCCGAAAGCGAATTGCCCACGGCCACATAAACGGAAAAATCGGCATCTCCGGACGTAACTTCCACGTCATCGGGATTTACGGGATTTTTGAAATCGTGTTTACACGACTGAAACATCCATCCCGTTAGCAATAAAAGCAAAAGATATTTTTTCATAATCCGTTTTTTTAATCCGTTTAAAATTTATAATTCACACCCAAAGAGGCGATATAAGCATTGGAAATATAAGATCCCACAAATCTCGGTGCACCCAAGCCTTCCTTATAGTAATCGTAGCTGTCCGTTCGTTCGAGGCCTTGGGCGTAGAGGAAGGAAGCATCCACCGTCCAATTTTTGAAACGATATGACATCCCGAAAGTATAATTGTTGCTGTCAAGACTCGGAGTGTCGGGCGAGAAATAACCTTTGGAAATAGGCGAATGGTCGTAATAATAACCGGCGCGAACGGTAAGCGCGTCCGTAAGCGTGTAGGCCGAACCCAAACGGTAGGTAAAGGTGTCGTGCCAATTTTTGGGCATGCTGTTATCGGGCAAATGATTGAAATCCACATCCAAGGATTTGTACACCGACCAGTAGGTTTCATTTACATCGAAGGCCACCAGCCATTTATCGGTGATTTTGGCCGAAATACCGGCACTGAGTTCGGCCGGCATGGGCAATGTGGCTTTGAAATTATCCTTTTCGGGCAGATAACCGGGATTATCGTTGATTTCGGCTTTGCCGTAGCGGGCTTTGAAGAGCACTTTCGAACGGTAAGTAACCCCCAAGGCAAAGCGGTCGCTCGGCTTGATGCTCAAACTGAGTGCGTAACCCGAACCGCTAACTCCTTTGGCATCCAGGGTGATGTCCGTACGGTTGCCGTCGGCGTCTTGCATAAAGCGGTTAATATTTTTGTTGTAGAACACGCTACCCGTGGCGGCGATAAAGGAAGCGCCCACGCTCATAAAATCATTTACTTTGAAAGACAAGGAGGGTTGAAAATAAATGGCTTTGAGCGAAATCTTATTGACCAAATGCGAACCTACCCAATCTTGATCCCATTCCACCGTGCTTCCGTAGGGCGTATATACGGCCAGAGACAGGTAGAAACGATCGTCGATTTTATGGGTAAAATAGGCATAGAAGGGTGTGCCGACGGGGTTTTGGGTTTCGGCCGTCCATAAATAATTGGTATTTTGAAATTTTACTTTGGAAAATACCAAATTCACACCCAGTGAAAATTGATTTTCTCCTTCCAGGAAAGCAACACCCGAAGGATTGAAGAAGGCCGTTTCGGCGCTGTTGAATACCGACACACCGGCATGGGCCATACCTAACATCCGGGCACCTTGGAGCGCCACCCGGTATCCGCCTGCCATGGCGGGGATGCTCGATAACATCAAAAAGAAGATTAGTAATTTTTTCATATCAACAACATCATTTAAGTTTCCGTAAAGTTACAAATAAATTTTTTTTTCAATTTCTTATAAAGTCCGTGATCCTCTCATACACCTCCCGGGGTTTTTCGGCATGGAGCCAATGACCGGATCCGGGAATTTCCTCCACCCGTGCAAGCGGAAAAATTTCATTGATTTGTGCTTTGTCTTCGGGCTGTATATAATCGGATTCCCCTCCTTTAAGGAAAAGAACGGGTTTGAGGCAAACGGCGTCCTCCGGCAAAGCCTGTCCGATGCTTTCCATGCTCTTTTCCAAAACTTCAAGGTTGAGTTTCCACCGGAAGCCTCCTTGGGATGTCCGTTGTAGGTTTTTCATAATAAAATGACGGATTCGGGCTTGGGGAATATATTTTTCCAATGCTTTTTCCACTTCCCGCCGGCTGTGGAACCGGGCGGGGTCCACGGCTTTCATGGCACGAAAAATAAAACCGTGACGGGGCGGATATTGCCGGGGAGCGATGTCCAAAATCACATATTTACCCCTGTTTTCGGGATGCTTTATGGCATCGAACATGGCTATTTTGCCGCCCAACGAATGGCCGATAATGTGAGGACGGGAAAGATGATGATGATGAATATAATTTTCCAAATCCCGGGTGAGGATTTCGTAATCGAAGCGCGGCGACCAAAAGGATTTGCCGTGGTTGCGCAAGTCGGTTAAATGCACTTGGAAACCTTCGGCGGCCCATTTGCGGCCAAGGCTGATCCAATTGTCGGCCATCCCCAGGAAACCGTGAAGCACAATCAGCGGCGGTCCTTCGCCCAGGATGATGGAATGCATGAGAGGTTTCTTAGGCTGTGCCATGAACTTTGTTTAGATACATGCGAATAACGTTTTCCATCCCGTACCATAAGGCCTCGACCACCAGCGCATGGCCTATGGACACTTCGGCCACGTGGGGTACCTTTTGCAGGAAAAATACGATATTATCCAGGTTCAAATCATGACCGGCATTGATGCCCAATCCCAATTGATGTGCCAAGGCCGCCGCTTCGGCATAGGGTTTTACGGCCTCTTCGGCGCGTCCTTCGGCAAATCCGCGGGCATAACTTTCGGTGTAGAGTTCGATACGTTCGGTTCCCGTGTGTACGGCACCTTCAATCATTTCGGGAACGGGGTCCACGAATATGGAAGGACGAATGCCGGCTTCTTTCAAGCGCCCCGTGATTTCCCGCAGGAAATCCCGGTGGCGGACGGTGTCCCATCCATGGTCGGAGGTGATTTGGTGCGGGTCGTCGGGTACCAGCGTCACTTGGTCGGGTTTTACCTCCAAAACCAATTCCATAAATTTGGGGATCGGGTTGCCTTCCACGTTGAATTCCGTCCAAACCAACGGCCGCAGTGCGCGTACGTCGGCATAGCGTATATGACGTTCGTCGGGCCGGGGATGTACCGTAATTCCGTCGGCGCCGTATTCCTGGATTTTTTGCGCAAAAAGAAGTGGATCGGGAAAATTTCCTCCGCGTGCATTGCGCAATGTGGCTATTTTATTGATATTTACACTAAGCTTGGTCATGCGCTTCATGGATGTTTTTTAGGGTTTCTTTTATAATAAAATAGTATAAAAACACTGCTATAAGCATTTTTAATAATTCCAAAGAGCGGGTAAGAACGGTAGAGGTGTAATTGACATTAAACCAAGAGCGCCAATCGAAAAACCAAAGGGAAAAATAGCCGACGGCCATTCCGCCGATTACATATCCGGTTTTTCTTATTTTTTCGGGGAGCATTAATTCGGCTACTGAAATGCTTATGACAATGCTGGCAATAATATAGCGTATATCATAGAGAAAGATATCCGTATTCATACACTTCGTTTTAAGCTTCGTCGTTATTGTTTTCGGCCGTAGAAGCCGGTTTTACGGTTTTATGCTCGGGTGTTTTAACGGGTAAACGGTTTTCACGCCATTCATCATATTCTTTTCGTCGCCGGAAAATATCAACGGCTTCGTAAACCGCTTGGCGGAAGGAACTTTCGTCGGCGATACCTTTACCGGTGATTTCATAGGCGGTTCCATGGTCGGGCGAAGTGCGAACGAAATCCAAGCCCGCCGTAAAGTTTACCCCGTGACCGAAACTCAAAAGTTTGAACGGAATCAAACCCTGGTCGTGGTACATGGCCACCACGGCATCGTAATTTTTATAAGCTTGCGAACCGAAAAATCCGTCGGCGGCATACGGACCGAAGGCCCAAATGTCTTCGTTTTCGTATAATTCCCTTACGGCCGGCGCCACGATTTCATCATCTTCGCGGCCTATTAATCCTTTGTCGCCTGCATGCGGGTTGAGTGCCAAAACGGCTATTTTCGGTTTTTCGATACCGAAATCCCGGATCAGGCTTTCGTGGGTCAGGCGGATTTTTTCTTGGATTTTGTCCTTCGTGATTTGTGTGCTCACATGCCGCAAAGGCAGGTGATCGGTAACAAGGCTTACTTTCAATTCATCCGAAATCATAAACATCAAGGCCGTGCTGCCTGACACTTGGGCCAGATAATCGGTATGGCCCGGAAATTCGAAATCGTCGGATTGAACGGTGTGTTTGTTGATGGGAGCGGTAACCAAAACGTCTATTTCGCCTTGTTGCAAGGCTTCCACCGCCCGTTTGAATGATTCCACCGCATAGCGGCCGATTTCCGGGTCGGGTTTACCCATTTCGATATTGATCACTTCGCGCCACATGTTGAGCACATTAAGCCTTTTGGGCGCCATTTGACCCAAATGACCGATACCGTAAAACTGGGTGGGCAGGTTTAAGGCCTTGCGGTAATAGGAAAGAATTTTGGTGGAACCGAAAACCACCGGTGTACAAAAATCAAACATCCGGTTGTCCGAAAAAGTCTTTAAGATAATCTCCGGTCCGATACCGTTGATATCGCCTATGCTGATGCCTACGCGGACTTTTAAATCTTTTTTATGCATACATCAATCTTTATTCTAAATTCAATTCGTAAATTTAAGGCAATAATTTTTAATTTAAAATCTATGTTTACGGGAATAATCGAACAAACGGGAACCGTGGAATCCATACGTGCCGAAGGCAAAAACAAACATTTCGATATTCGTGCCGCTTTCTTCGACGAATTGCGCATTGACCAATCAGTGGCCCACGACGGCGTTTGCCTCACCGTGGTGGGCAAGGACCCGGAAAAACGGACTTACACCGTTACGGCCGTGGAAGAAACCCTCCGCCGAAGCCGCTTGGGCGACTGGCGTCCGGGTGACGTGGTTAATCTCGAACGTTCCGTAAAGGTAAATGACCGCCTCGACGGACACATCGTCCAAGGGCATGTGGACCAAACCGCCGTGGTAAAGAACATTTCGGAAGCCGGAGGTAGTCATATTTTTACCTTTGCATTCGAAGGAAAACCCTTGCATGTGATGGTGGAAAAAGGGTCGGTGGCCGTGAACGGAGTCAGTCTGACCGTGTTCAATATAACACCGGAAAGTTTCGACGTGGCCATCATACCTTATACATATGAACATACCAATTTCCACCGCCTTCGTCCGGGCGACAAGGTGAACATCGAATTCGACATTATAGGTAAATATGTGGAACGATTGGCGGCGCCTTACCGTTAAGGATGCTCTTTATTTTTTAAACAGATAAACATAAAGGCTTCGAATAGCCGGCCGTTTTTTTTCGAAACTTATTAAGGTTGATTTTCAATCTGTTGATGGGTTATTTTGTTCTATGAAACTTATTGATGGAAAAATGTTTTTTGCGCCGGTCGTTTTGGAATAATATTTGTAATTTCAGTGCGTTTAAACTGCATAATTATAATGAATATGAAAAAATCTCTTTTGTTTGTAATGTTGATGTTCTCGTTTTTCCTGCGTGCTCAGGAAGGCGAAGGCGGTATGTGGCCGCCGGTGTTGTTGGATCAAGTGGAGCAAGACATGCACAAAATGGGCTTGCAAATCGGTAAGGATTTGATTTGGAACACGCAAAAACCTTCGCTCAAAGATGCCGTCATTCAATTGGGCAACGGTTGTACGGGTGAATTTGTGTCCGACAAAGGTTTGGTCTTTACCAATCACCATTGCGGTTACGATGCCATTGCTTCGGTATCCACCCTCGAACATAATTATTTGGAAGACGGTTTCTGGGCCAAATCTTTCGACGAGGAAATTCCCGTGGATCTCTCCATTTACGTGGTCAACGATATCCGCGACGTAACTTCCGAAATCCTCAAAGGCGTTACCGACCTGATGACCCCCCGTGAACGCCAGTCCAAGGTGGATAAAAACATCGCCGCTTATCTGAAACAATTTCCCGAGAAAAAATATGTTTCCTATCAAATCAAACCTTTTTTCAAGGGTAATGCGTATTATTTGATTGTCAAAACCGAATATCCCGATGTGCGTCTCGCCGGTACGCCTCCGGCTTCCATCGGCAAATTCGGCGGCGATACGGACAACTGGATGTGGCCCCGCCACACGGGTGATTTCTCCGTTTTCCGCGTCTATGCCGGCCCCGATAACCAACCGGCTCCTTACAGCAAAGACAACAAACCCTACCATCCCAAGAATTTCCTGAAAATTTCACTCGACGGTGTGGCCGTGGACGATTTCACCATGATCATCGGTTTCCCGGGTCGTACCAACGAATACCTGACTTCCTATGCGGTGCAGCAAATCCAAGACCTGCGCGACCCCGCCCGGGTGGCCGTCCGCGAGCGCACCTTGGCCGTCATGGATAAATACATGAAGAAAGACCCGGCGCTCAAACTCAAATTGGCTTCCAAACACGCCGGCCTGGCCAATTATTGGAAATTTTGGATCGGCGAAAGCAAAGGACTGAAAAAATTCAAGGCCGTGGAAGCCAAACAAAATTTCGAGCGAGAATTTCAACGCCGCATCGACCGCCGTCCCGAATGGAAGGAAAAATACGGCAACCTGTTGCCCGAACTGAAAAAATTGTATTTGAAAATCGAAAAATATCAGGTGGCCGCCGACATTCATCGCGAGATTTTTTATCGCAATACCGATGCGCTTCAAGTGTACAGCATCCTGACTTCGCTCAAACGCTTGGCTCAGGCCGATCCCAAGACGTTCAAAAAATACCGGGAACGCTATGCCGAATACCTGAAAAACGATTTGTTTAAATCCTTTGACAAGCAAGTGGACAAGGAAATTTTCATGTCCTTAATGGATCTTTACCTGCAACGTATTCCCAAGGAATTTATCGACCCGGATTTCCTCAAAACGGCCCAAAGCCAAGGCGTGGATTTCCTGGCGGATGTGGTGTACGAAAAATCCGTTTTGGGTAACCCGGACCGCGTATTGAAATTACTCAAAAGTTCGCCCAAAAAATTTGTCAAAACCCTGGAAAAAGATCCGGGTATGGCCCTTATCGGCAAGCAGGATACGTATTTCCGCGCCAAAGTGTTCTATCCTTTGAACCAATGGCAGGAACAAATCAATCATTTGATGCGCCTCTACCTGAAAGCGCAAATGGAAGTTTTCCCCGAAAAACTTTTTTCGCCGGATGCCAACTTCACCATGCGAATTTCCTACGGCCGTGTACGTGGCTACGAACCTCGCGATGCCGTTTACTACAAGCCTTTCAGCCACCTCTACGGCGTAATGGAAAAATACATTCCCGGCGACCCCGAGTTCGACGTGCCGCTCAAACTGCGTGAACTCTACGAAAAACGCGACTACGGCCCCTATGCCAATGTGGACGGCCTTATGGTAACCGACTGGCTCGCCACCAACCACATCACCGGCGGCAACTCGGGAAGTCCCACTTTGGACGCCTACGGCAACCTGGTGGGCTTGGCTTTCGACGGCGTATGGGAAGGCGTTATGGAAGATATCTATTACCGTCCCGAAATCGCAAGAAGCATCATTGTGGACATTCGCTACGTATTGTTTATTATCGACAAGTTCGGCGGAGCCAAAAACCTGATTGACGAGCTGACCATTGTTCATCCTAAGAAAGTTAAACGGATAAACGGCAAGAAAATCCGGATGAAAGTTCCGCCCAAACCTATTTTGCAACACTAAAATTTACATCCGTCCGGATGTGTATGTAAAAAAGCTCCGTGCCGCAGGCACGGAGCTTTTTTATCGTTAAAGGAAAAAAATAATTCTAAAAATACGAAGATTCTCATTCCTAAACCGGGTGTGTGTCCTATATTCCAATATACGGAAAACTCATTTAGGTTGAATACTGCTTAGTTATAAGAACATTGAATTAAATTTTAATTTTATAAAACTTATGCCTAATGAATCAATTAATTTGGAAATTATGTTCATTATAATCACATATTTTTTATATATTTGCATACATAAAATAACCGGCCGGTTATGGTTCATATGTTATTAGTTTTTTAATCTTTTAAAATTAACGACTATGAGAAAAATTACAAAAATTATGTTCGCTTTATGGCTGATAACAAATATCAGTTCATGTAGCAAAACTCCCCCCCCCCTCCCAAGTAGGAGGTAAAATAATTAATCAATCCAACTATGCTAATGTTGTGATTGATGAAAAAGCCTATCGCAGGACCAAAGGTTTGGCTGACAACCCCACGGATATTTTGCGAAATGCTATTTTGGAACTAACGGATATTCAAATGCAATTATCCAAAGATCGAAAGGCTTACAAAGAATTGTTCTATTTATTACATAATGATTTGTATGCTGACAACTATGTGAAACTAAAAGATTTACTTGATCCGGATAATTCACTATTGTATAACAAAATGAAAGTTCCGGAAGAATTAAAAGGTGCATTTAAAAATGCTTTTAATGCAATTAATAATTCCCAGAACTATCCTAATTTAAATTATTTATTAAGCCGGAATAATTATCAACAAAGAAGTAGTGCTGTAAATCAACCGGATTTTTTAGACAGTGCTGATTTAGCTTATTATATGCCTTATCCGGAAGATGAAAACGGGCAAGCATTTACGGATCAAGATAATCCTACATATGTTCCTACTGTTATAGAAGATGAGAACCGGGCTGATTACGGATATGGATACAAAGAAGAAAACGGTCAGTGGAATACATACATAACCGACGACAACTATGCTCAACAAAATTCTACCATACAGGTAACTACCTTAATAGGTGAAATTCATATTAACCCTAATGGAGATAATCAAGATGATGATATTACAATTATTCCTCCGGACCAAGCAACATACTGCGCTAATTTTAGAGGAGATGATCATCCATATAATCATTTGGTAATTTTAGGACATTTACAATTAACCGAGCAACTGGACCCTTGGGTAGGATTATACAATAGTGGCGGAAGTGAATTGATTTTTCTTCGTATTGATTCCGAAGAACTTATACCTCTTGATGGGCAACATATCGAATTGACTACCGGACAAGTGGCTCGGTATTTTAGAGTTGATCTAAGGAGAAGAGAAATAAAAAAAATGCGTCGGGATAATACTTTTAAATGGATTGGTGCTCAGTGGGATATTAATTGGGAATGTAGCGAGCCTGTTCATGAACAGGGTTTTTTGGTCTATGAATTGGATAATCGCAGAGAATTTCATTTTGATTTTGGAGAAATTTCGTTTGAATTGAATTCTCAAAATATTTCTGCCGATATTGATATAACACTTGAATTGCCTTCGGGAGATGATGTTGTAG
>JAADEB010000030.1 GCA_013153655.1 Chlorobiota bacterium | reverse complement strand
CTAAATCCAAAATCCGGAAAAAAGAAGAAAGGACGGATGACCGAGGACCGAGGACCGATGACCGGTGCATTTTCGGGAAACGGGAAACGTGGAACGGGAAATGTGGAACGTGATTTTTGGGGACGCAGGTGGTGCAGATAATACAGATATCACGGATTTTTCGGATTTTATTTGATGTTTTGTAGAGACGCCGTATATCGGCGTCTCGTTTTATTGTCATAATGATATGATGTAGAGACGCGATGCATCGCGTCTTTACCATACGATGATTTGATGCACCATACGTATAGACGCCATGTACGGCGTCTTTACATTACGATAACCGTTTCCCGTTCTACGTTTCCCGGCGCCGTTGGCCTTGTGCATTGGCACCCGAAAGCGGTGGAGCGCAGCGGAGCCGCTTCGCGCGAGGCATCGGAGCGATATGCGCGGAGGCTTTGCCGAAGTCCGGCCGCGGAATGCCGGCGGACAGTGGGGAGCCGCCATTCCGCGGCGGGCGGGCAAGCGGTGGGTTTGGGCTGTGGGCAAGCCGCCGGCGCCGGGCGAGAGCAAAGCCGAGCACATACAAGCGGAGAGGCCGACCCGCGGCTTTGTGTTTTGGCCCGTGGAAGGGACGCGCCCGAATAAGTATCCCATTTATGGATAGCGGAATGAGGTTGTGAAAGCTATTTGTTCCTTATGAGAGGAGAGTGGGGTAGAAGGCGGCAAAAATGTAGCCCCGCCGGGAATCGAACCCGGATCGGCGATTTAGGAAACCGCTGTTTTATCCGTTAAACTACGGGGCCGGCCTTGATGTTAAGAGGATTTTTCCGTGTCGGTGTCTTTTTCTCCTTTGATGATGCGCACATGAGGTTTTTCGTTGCCTTCCTCGTAGTCGAGGATGACCTTGTCGCCTTCTTCCAGGTGGTGGTCCAGGATTTCTTCGGCCAGGACGTCTTCCACGTATTTTTGGATGGCGCGTTTGAGCGGACGGGCGCCGTATTGTTGGTCGTAGCCTTTGTCGGCGATAAAGTCTTTGGCCTTTTCGGTGATTTCCAAATGATAGCCGTTTTCCTCGATACGCTTGTAGAGTTTTTTCAATTCGATATCGATGATTTGGCGAATATGCTCTTTTTTGAGCGGATTGAAGATGATGATGTCATCGATACGGTTGAGGAACTCGGGTGCGAAGGTTTTTTTCAGGGCTTTTTGGATGATGCTCTTGGCGTGTTGGTCGGCCTGTGCCTGGCGGGCGGCGGTGCCGAATCCCACACCTTCGCCGAAATCTTTCAATTGGCGTGCACCTACGTTGGAGGTAAGGATGATCACCGTGTTGCGGAAGTCGATTTTGCGTCCGATGCTGTCGGTGATGGCGCCTTCGTCGAGGATTTGCAGAAGGATGTTGAACACATCGGGGTGGGCTTTTTCGATTTCGTCGAACAAGACCACCGAGTAGGGTTTGCGGCGCACTTTTTCGGTAAGTTGGCCGCCTTCTTCGTAGCCTACGTATCCCGGAGGCGCACCGATGAGGCGTGAAACGGAAAATTTTTCCATGTATTCGCTCATGTCGATGCGGATGAGGGCGTCTTCGCTGTCGAACAATTCTTTGGCCAGCACTTTGGCCAATTGGGTTTTACCCACACCGGTTTGACCCAGGAAGATGAAGGAGCCGATGGGTTTGTTGGGGTCTTTGAGGCCGAGCCGGTTGCGTTGGATGGCCTTGACCACTTTTTCCACGGCTTCGTCCTGTCCGATGACTTGTTTTTTGATAATATCGGCCAATTTGCGCAATTTTTCGCTTTCGGCTTCGGCAATGCGGTTGACGGGAATGCCGGTCATCATGCTTACCACGTCGGCCACGCTTTCTTCGTCCACGGTTTGGGGATGTTCGCGCATTTCGCGTTCCCAATTTTTCTGGGCGATTTTGAGCTGGTTCAGGAGTTTGGTTTCTTCGTTGCGCAATTGGGCGGCGCGTTCGAAATCCTGTTCTTTGACCGCTTGGGTTTTGTCTTGGCGCAGTTGTTCGAGGCGTTCTTCCAGGCGGGCCACATAGTCGGGCACCACGATGTTTTTCAGGTGGACGCGTGCGCCTGCTTCGTCCAGGGCATCGATGGCCTTATCGGGCAAGTAGCGGTCGGTCATGTAGCGGTGCGTGAGTTTGACGGCCGCATCGATGGCGTCGTCGGTGTAGAGGACATTGTGGTGGTCTTCGTATTTGTCCTTGATGTTGTGGAGAATTTGGATGGTTTCGTCCACGGTGGTGGGATTGACCATAACCATTTGGAAGCGGCGGGCCAAGGCACCGTCTTTTTCGATGTATTGGCGGTATTCGTCCAGGGTGGTGGCGCCGATGGTTTGGATTTCGCCGCGGGCCAAGGCGGGTTTGAACATATTGGAGGCGTCCAGGGAACCTTGTGCGCCGCCGGCACCCACCAGGGTGTGGATTTCGTCGATGAAGAGGATAACGTCTTTGTTGTTGCTCAATTCGTTGAGCAGGGCTTTCATACGTTCTTCGAATTGACCGCGGTACTTGGTGCCGGCCACCAGGGAGGCCAGGTCCAGGGCCACGATACGTTTGTCGAACAACACGCGCGATACTTTTTTCTGCACGATGCGCAGGGCCAAGCCTTCCACGATGGCGGATTTACCCACACCGGGTTCGCCGATGAGGATGGGGTTGTTCTTTTTGCGGCGGCTGAGGATTTGCGACACGCGTTCGATTTCCTTTTCGCGGCCGATAACGGGATCCAGCTTGCCTTCGCGGGCCAGCTTGGTCAGGTCGCGGCCGAAGTTGTCCAACACGGGCGTATCGGATTTTTTGGTGCCGCCGCGCGGTCCGCGGGCGGGACGTTGCGGTTCGTCGTCGTCGCCGGATTGGTTGAGGAATTGTTCGATTTCGTCTTCGAAAAACATATCGGTGTTTTCATCCTCGTTTTCGCCTTGTTCGTTGTTGGCCGCTTCGAGCCAATCGCGATACCGTGCTTCCAATTTTTGCGGCAATATGTCGTGGCGCAACATGATTTGGGTGGTGGGGTCGTTGCGGTTTTGCAAAATGCTCAGCAGCAGATGGACGGGATAGATTTCGTCTTCGTGGAACTGCATGGCCAGGATTTGGGCGCGTCGCAGGGCGATGGTGGCCTGGCGGGTAAACGACACGATGGATTCGTTGGATTTATCGGTGCCGGGCATCAATTGGTCGTCCTGTTTGTCAAGGGCTTCCAGCCGGCGGCGAATATCATCCAGGATATGGTCGCCGAAAGGTTCCAGGACGAAATGCAGGTCTTCCCATTTGCCGGCATTTTTGAGCATGGCCGTCACCAAATGATGGGTTCCCACTTGGGATTGACCCAGGCGGGAAGCCTGTTTCTTGCCTTTATAGAGGATTTCTTTGAGTTCCTCGGAGTAGCGGTGGTTCCACATAGGAGTACGATTTGGTTTTTACGCAATAAATATAAGGAATATTCGGTTTCCTTGTCAAATTGATTAAACCTTGGCGGTTTGTTTTTCCTCTTCTTTGTCTTTTTCGTTCTTCTGGGCCTGTACGGAGGTGAGCAAAATGGTGTTGTAGATATCATCCACGGTGGCGCCGCGGCTCAGGTCGTTGACGGGTTTTTTGAGACCCATGAGCATGGGGCCGATGGCCAGGGCGCCGGTTTCGCGTTGTACGGCCTTGTAGGTGTTGTTTCCCGTGTTGAGGTCGGGAAAGATGAGTACCGTGGCATGTCCGGCCACGGGTGAACCGGGCATTTTCTTTTGACCCACTTCGGGGTCCACCGCCGCGTCGTATTGAATGGGGCCTTCTACCAGAATGTCCGGGCGTTTTTGCTTGACGATTTCGGTGGCTTTGCGTACTTTTTCCACATCGGCGCCTTTGCCGGATTTGCCGGAGGAATAGCTGAGCATGGCCACGCGCGGCTGGATGCCGAATTCTTTGGCGGCATCGGCGGTTTGAATGGCGATTTCGGCCAATTGTTCCGCATCGGGATTGGGGACGATGGCGCAGTCGGCAAAGGCCGAAACCCGGTCGGGCAGGGCCATAAAGAAGGTGGACGTAACGAAGTTGCTTCCCGGCTTGGTTTTGATCAATTGAAGGGCCGGTTTGATGGTGTGGGCCGTGGTGTGGACGGCTCCGGAAACCATCCCGTCGGCGTCGCCTTCGCGTACCATCATGGTGCCGAAATAGGCGCCGTCTTTGGCCAAGTCACGGGCCATGGCTTCGTTGATCCCTTTGTGTTTGCGCAATTCGTAGATTTTGCGGGCATATTTGTCGGTGAGTTCCGAAGTTTCGGGATTGATGATTTTCACCTTGTCCCAATCCAGGCGTATGCCGTTGGAGCGGGCGATTTCCTTGATGATTTTTTCGTCACCCAGGAGGATAATGTCGGCCAGGTCGCGTTGTTGGATTTTGGCGGCGGCGCGCAGGATACGCGGTTCGGTGCCTTCGGGCAGAACGATACGCATTTTTTTGCGCGAAGCCAGTTCTTCCAGGTTGTAGAGAAACATACTGGGCGTGATACGGTCCGAGCGGCATTGGCCGATGCTTTCCATGATGCGTTTGGAATCCACGTATTTCTTAAAGAGGCGAATGGCGCGTTGGATTTTGCGGATGTTGCGCGGGTTGATGCGTACGTCCATATTTTTGATTTCGGTGGCGGCTTCGTAGGTTTGGTGTTTCACGCTGAGCACGGGCACATAGGTGTTGACGCCTTCCACCAGTTTCATTACGCCTTTATCGGGTTTAAGTCCGCCGGAAAGCACGATACCGGAAATGGACGGGTAGGTATAGGACTTATCCGCTTGGAGTGCGGCCAGGATAATGTCGTGGCGGTCGCCGGGGGTGATCACCAGGGTTTTGTCCTTGATATATTTAAGGAAATGGCGAATTTCCATGGCGCCTACGGCGATTTGCTTGATTTCGCGGTCCAATTGGTTTTCACCCAGCAGGATTTTGGCATCCAGGGTGCGGATGATGTCGTAGATGGACGGCATGGCCAGGTATTCGTCACGGGGAATGGCGGCCACATAGGTTTTTTCGCCGGCGAATTCCGACATTTTTTTTACGACCGCTTTCAGGTTTTTGGGTAAAATCTTATTGGCTATCATGCCGATTACGGGTACGTCGCGTTCCAAGAAGCCGTCATAAGCCAATTTCATGGTTCCGATAAACTCTTCCATGGTTTTACCTATACCGCTTCCGATGATGAGGGCGGGAATGTTGAGGTTGGCCGCAATTTTGATATTCATATCGAATTCCACGATGGATCCCTCGCCGGAAAAATCGCTACCTTCCACCAGGATAAAGTCGTATTTTTTTTCCAGTTTTTTGAATTTCCGGATAATGGAATCCATGATTTTGTCCTCATGATTTTCGTTCAGGAATTTGAGGATTTGGGGACGGGTAAGGCCGTAGGCCTCTTCGTAGGATTGATCCAGTTTGAAGTAGGATAGAATCACGTTGATGTGATGGTCTTTTTCGTCGCCGTCGATAATGGGGCGAAAATAGGCTACCCGCCGGTTGCGGGTGGTGATTTCATTCATCAGTCCGAGGCTCACCACGGTTTTGCCGCTATTGGGCTCGATGGTGGCCACATAAAGTCCTTTGCTCATGATAGGGTGGTATGTTTAATGGGTGTCTTTGTCCAGGTAGTTGGGGATGCCGTCGCCGTCGGTGTCGTCGTCGGTGGGATCGCCGTTGCCGTTGGGGTCTTCGTCTTTGGTACGCAGGTGGTCGCCGTCGTCGTCCGGGTCCAGGTAATTGGGCAGGTTGGCGGGATCTTTATGGTCCGGATCGTCGGTGTTGTCATTGGTGGGGTCGCCGTCGCCGTTGAGGTCTTCCACCACGTTGGGTACATGATCGCCGTCCAGGTCCGTATTGACGTAAAAGGTTTTGATTTGAACCACCAAAGGGGTGTAGGAAGGAATATATCTGTTTTGATCCACGGTGATGGCACGGTTGAATTGAGCCAGTCCCGAGGGAACGAATACCACGAAATTGCCGTAATCCGAAAATTCCACGCTTCCGTCGCCTACTTCCGTGTAGGTACCGGCTTTGAATTGCGGCAGGAAATCATGCAGAAAATGAAGAGGTAATCCCGCCACAATGGGTTTAAAAACCGAGGTCCAAACCGGATACCATTTGTCTTTGATAATATAAGGTGTGTTGTCGAATCCGTACACTTGGGCGCCTACCAGCACGCGGTCGCAAGTAGTGATGCTGTCGGTGGTACCGGAGGCGATGTGTAGATAGTAAAGGTCATACATGAATTCGTCCTCGGCAATGGTATCGGGAATTTGTACCATATCCACCACGTCGATCAGGGCCGTTTGGGTGGCCGGATCGGTAAGGGTGTCGAAACGGAAATTGTTTTCGGCATCGATGGTGTAGGTGTGGGTTTGCAGAAAATGTAAAATGCTGTCTTTTTCGTTTTCGAAATATTGTTCCTTGCGGTCGCGCGGAGGCGTAAGGGAGGGTTCGTCGTCTTTTTTACATTTGGACGAAAGAAAAAATCCACTGAAAATCAGGAAAATATATACGTATTTAAGCTTGTTGTTCATACCGGTCGGTTTAGTGCTGCAATTTAGTCAATTTTTATCTACTTTTATCAAAAATTATACCGTCCGTGCGTATCGATAAATTTTTATGGGCCGTCCGTTATTTCAAGACGCGCAATCAGGCCGCCGAAGCCTGTAAAAAACACCATGTTCGCATCAACGGGCAGACGGTGAAACCCTCCAAGGAAGTGTATCCCGGCGACCGCATCGAGCTACGCAAAAACCAGGTGGATTACAGCCTGGAAGTTCTTCAAGTGCCGGACAATCGCTTGGGGGCCAAATTGGTACCGCTCTACGTAAAAGACACCACGCCGTCGGAAGCTTTCGAACACCAACGCATGATGCGTATGGCGCAATCCTATTACCGCCGCAAAGGAACGGGCCGGCCTACCAAGAAAGACCGCCGCGCTTTGGATCGCCTCCTGGACGATTGGGATCCGGAGCCGGAGGACGAATCAACGGATGAAACCTAAGGCGCGAAAATATTTTTCCAATTCCCTGAGAAAAACTTCCGGATCGCGGCGACAAGCGATGATCAAATCGTAAAAATCCGGTTCAGCGGTCACGCCAATGCGAAAACCCGCACGGATGCCGGAGGAAATCAATTTTTTGCGAAGGGAATCCAAGGAGCTCAGGTCGACGAGCAAGTCGTAATCTTTTTCGAAAAAACGGTTGATATTGGGTTCTTTGAGCTTTCCGGTCCAGCCGATATGGCTGTCGAGCACGGTAACGAATTCGGGATGAACTTCCTTGCGGGAAACGTAGAGGGTGTCGATATGTTCGTAGGCAATGCCGGTGAGCGCGGATAATTTTTTCAGAAAATGTTTGTCCACGGGAAAATGTTCGTCCGTCAGCACTGCGGCGTAGCGAAAGGGAAGATGCCTGGCGGTGCGGCGGTTCAGGTTCCGGTGGATGCGTTTGCGTATAAAATGTTCATTCAACATAGCGGGCCGGTTTAGCGCGACAATTGCCGGTGGAGGCGGACCAAGGTACGAACTTTTTCCGGATCCACGGGCGCATTCCATTTGCCGCCTTCCTTGAAGTAGGAACCCACGATAAATCCGTCGGCCAGAGGGAACAATTCCGCCAGGTTGTGTTCGGTGATGCCGGAACCGATAAGCACGGGCAACGAGGTGGAACCGTGGAGTTTTTCCAGCTCGGCTTTGTTGACGGCTTGGCCGGTGCTGCTGCCGGTGATGATAAGGCCGTCGGAGAGGAAAAATTCGGCCGCGTGGGCGTGGTCCGTAATGTCGGTGTCGGCCGAGAGGGCGTGGGAGCTGTGTTTTTTCTTGATATCGGTAAACAGGGCGATATGTTCGGCGCCTATATGTTTACGGTAGCGGAGCAATTCGCCGGCTTGGGCGTCCATATAGCCTTCGTCGGCCAGATGACCGAACACGAATCCTTCGGCACGGATAAAATCGGCTCCCGAAGCCAAGGCGGCGGCCAAGGCTTGTTTATTGGCACCGGCCAGAATTTGGATGCCGAGCGGGATGTCCGGATAGCGTTCCTTCAAGGCCGCGGCGATGCGCGTCATCATAGCGGTGATTTCGGGGCCGGCGGTGCGTTTGAGGTAAGGCACGTCGTGCATGTTTTCGATCATCAGGGCGCGGATGCCGTTGTCCGTATAAAGGCGGGCTTCGGTCAGGGCTTTGTCGATAACGGGGCGGACACGGCCTCCGTAGCGGGGCGTGCCGGGCAAGGCTTCCGTATGGATCATGGCGATCAAGGGTTTGCCTTGCGGAAAAATGCGCCGGAAAAGGGAATCGGTCTTCACGGGATTGAAATATTTCGTGTAAATTTACTCAAATTTTTATTCCATGGATATCAAACGGGCTTCCGTAACGGTTTTCGGAGCCGCCAACACCGACATGGTGGGCTTTCCCGACGACCGTCTCGTTTTCAATGATTCCAACAAGGGCGTCATTAAACTGCTTCCCGGGGGCGTGGGTCGCAACATTGCGGAAAACCTGGCGCGTCTGGGTCAACGGGTATCATTGGTAAGTGCATTCGGCGAGGATTTCTTTCGCCGTTTTTTGTATGATCACGCCAAGGAATTGGGCATCCGCATGGACGAATCCATTATCGTGCCGGGTGCGTCGTCGGCGGTGTTTTCGGCCGTGCTGAACCGCAATAACGACCTGGCCGTGGCTATTGCCGACATGCAAATCTATGACAAACTCAGTCCCACGGCTTTTCAAAAGGACTTTCCTTCGGTGGAAGCGGCCGATTACGTGGTGTTGGAAACCAATTTCCCGGCTTCGGTTTTGGATTATTTGGTGAACCGTTTTCCGGAGAAACGTTGGGTGTTGGACACGGTGTCGGGCGATAAGGCCAAGCGGGCGCAGAGTATTTTCGGACAATTGTTTGTCCTGAAAACCAACCTGCTGGAAGCCGAAGTGCTGACGGGTATTTCGGCGCGCGAATCGCGATACGAGGACATGGTGAAATACTTCCTGGACGAAGGCGTGCGCAACGTGTTTATTACGCTGGGCAAGGAAGGCGTGATCTACGGCAACCGCGAACAAATCCATTACCTGCCGCCGGTGCCGGCCAAAGTGCTCAACACCATTGGCGCGGGTGATGCTTTCCTCTCGGGCGTGATTTTCGGATTTATCCAGGATTTTCCTTTGGACAAAATCGCGCAATCGGGTTTGATTTCCGCCGGACTGACCGTACAGAGCGAACGTGTGGTGTCGGATGAAATAGCACCGGAAGTGATTTTGGAAAAACTCAAAGACCACGCACATTGAATCCCTACTTGATTATCAAAGACGAAATCCGGGAAGCCTTACGCAACGGGCGGCCGGTGGTGGCATTGGAATCCACGGTGATTTCCCACGGACTTCCTTGGCCGGACAACAAAACCCTGGCTTTGGAAATGGAACAAATCATCCGCAGCGAAGGCGCCGTTCCGGCCACCGTGGCCATTATCGGCGGAAAAATACGCGTGGGCTTGGACGAGGCGCACATCGACCTTTTGGCTTCGGGCCGGGAGCCGGTGGCCAAAGTCAGCCGGCGCGACATGGCCTATGTATGTGCCAAAGGCATGCACGGCGCCACCACGGTGGCGGGCACCATGATAGCGGCACATATGGCCGGCATCGATTTTTTTGCCACGGGCGGTACGGGCGGCGTCCACCGCGATGCTCGCGAAAGTTTCGACATTTCGGCCGACCTGTACGAGCTTTCCCGCACGCCGGTGATGGTGGTGTCCAGCGGCGTAAAATCCATTTTGGACATCGGTGCCACCTTGGAATATCTGGAAAGCCTGGGTATTCCGGTGATGGGTTACGGGACGGATGATTTTCCGGCTTTTTATTCGCGCCGCAGCGGCTACGCCTTGCATCAACGGGCGGATACGCCGCAGGAGGCCGCCAAGGTGTGGCGGGCACATAAAGCATTGGGTTTGCAAAACGGCATGTTGCTGGCCAATCCGGTACCGCCGGAAGCCGAAATTCCCTTCCGGGAAATGGAAAGCTTTATACGCCGGGCGCTGGAAGAACAGCACGCACAAAACATTCGCGGCAAGGACATAACGCCTTTCTTACTGGGTCGCATTAAAGAATTGACGGAAGGACGAAGCCTGCAAACCAATTTGGCCTTATTACGAAATAATGCACGTACGGCGGCTCGGGTGGCGGTGGCTTTTGCGGAATAGGATTTGGGATTTGGGAATTAGATTTGTTAAATCGTGGAACCGTTAAATCGTTGAATCGGGACTTTAACGTTAATCTTAACTTTAACTAAATCAAGCTATTAGCCGTTAGCCATTAGCTATTAGCTTTTTATGGATTTGGAATTTAGGCATTAGGATTTGGCTTTTAATTGTTAAACCGTTAAACCGTGCAATCGTTGAATCGGGTATTTTTGTTGAATAGTTGAATAGTTGAAAAGTTGAATAGATTGGTGGATTTCTGTTAAATCGTGAATACTAGCTGTTGGCCGTTAGCCGTTAGCTTTTAGCCTTTTCATACTTTAACCTCAATTAAATCAAACAGTTACTATTGTCATTCCGAAGGAGTTTACGACTGAGGAATCTCTTTGTTTTGTTAAATCGTTGAATCGTAGAACCGTTAAATCGGTTTGGCTGATGACCGGTGACCGATGACCGGTGACGTCATTGCGAG
>JAADEB010000116.1 GCA_013153655.1 Chlorobiota bacterium | reverse complement strand
GCTTCCAGGTATTTTTGTACGTATTGTTTAAACTGTTTGTACTCTTCGGGCGTAATGTCCTTGATGGGTGTGTTGGCGATGATGTCCACTTTCAGCAGGCCGGGTTTGACCTTGTGGTAACGAATACTGAACGAATGGCCTTTGAACGTACCCGAGGCGTTTTCGGGGATGGCCTTGAAGTCGCGGCCGCCTTTGAGGCGAATGGTGTAGTGCATCTCGTAGCGGTCCACGTCTTCGTAGCGGTAATATTTGATGGGATAATGGCGCTCGTCGAGTTTGATCAGACCGGAGGTGTAGGGTTTCAGTTGCAAGGGCAAAGTGGTGATGCGTGCCTTGCCGAGTTTTTGGATTTTGTTTTTGATACGGAATTTGGCCTTAAACTTGGTAACGTCCTTGGTTTTGTCCTTGGAAATCACGTCGTAGGACAGGAGTTCCAGGTCCAGGTCGTCCATGTTTTCGAAGAATTTTTGGATGTTTTTCTTCAATTGCTCTTCATTGTCTTCATCGAGCATTTCGTTGTAGTTGCTGTTGATGCGGCCGGTTCCGGTGACGGTAACTTCGATTTCGCGGGTGCCGTCGTCGTTGATGGTATAGACGGCATCGGTGCGGTTCACGCATTTGACTTGCGAATCGGAAGGGATATGAATCAGGCCGGAACGCACCTTGTCGCCTTCGTAGGGAATTTCCAAAGCGCCGGCATTGAACAGGGAGGTGGGCTTGGAAAGGAAAGGCAAATATTTGTCCGTAAGTTCGATGTAATATTTCTTACCGTCCAGCACGGCCGTGGCGATGGCATGATTGAACTTGATGGCGGGCAGGGCGCAGTAGTTTTCACCGTTGTCGTTGGTGGACACCAGCACCAGGTTGATTTTAAGTCCGGCCTTACGTCCGAGGGTGAGGAACAAGGTGGAGAGGTCCTTACAATCACCCATTTTGGAGGTAATCACCAGGGCGGGTTTTTGGGGGATGTAACCGCTTTGGCGAAAATCCACGAAGCTGTACGTCAGGTTGTTTTGCATCCAGTTGTAGATGCGGCGTGCACGTTCGGTTTCCGAAAGGTTTTGATAGCCTTGGGGGAAGATGCTGTCGAAAGTTTTGTTGACGGCATCGTTATATTCGATGGAGGCGCGGCTCAGGTCGGCATACCAATCGGCGATACGGTCCCAGGATCCGTAGGTGGACGACATTTGGACCGTACCCACATCGATGAGTTCGGGCATGAATTTTTCGTCGGAAGGCAATTGGTCCAGGTTTTCCGCTTTCCATTCGTAGAGATTGTACTCCTTGTTGAAGGATTTTTTGGTGAAGGGGATATCGCCGTTGAGGATTTTGGTTTCGGGTTTCATGTTTTTGGGAAACAGAATGTCGATTTTGACCAATGCCTTGGGTGCGAATTCCTTAACGTAGAAAGTATTGTCAAATTCCTTGTAGAAACGTCCGGTTTTGTTGCGGGTGGTTTCGTAGTCGATGAGGATAACGTCGCCGGGTTCCAGTCCGCTGAACACCATGTGACTTCCCGAACGCGAGGCGGGCACGATACGTCCGTCGGGTTTGACGATTTCGGATTTGATAAACACGGACGACCAGTTTCCGCGGTTCATTTCTTTGAGGCGTTCCACTCCTTTTTCGGAAGTTACTTCATAAATCAACACTTGGCGCATCTTGTAGCCGCCTTCTTTGTACACTTGGTAGTAGCCGGCATCCATTAGGTAATTATAACCGTAATTGTTTTCCTTGATTTTACCGCGGTGTTTTTTGATAAAATCATAAATATCTTTTTCCACCAATGTTTTGACGGGGTCTGTTTCGCCGCGAAGGTCCAGGATTTTCTTACGCAATTTTCCCCAGCCGCTGTAATGCGAAAGAGCTTTTTCGAACCATTGAAGCGCCTCGTCCTTTTTGCCTAAATGTTGGAGCACGTTTCCTTTTTCTTCCATAAGCACGAAGGAGTAAGGAAACAGTTCCAATCCGGCGTCGATATAGGGAAGGGCTTTCTTTTCCTTGTTCATTTGGATATAGAGGTCGGCCACTTCCTTGGGTTGGGAAATCAGGTAGGGAAAGGCTTCGTAGCTTTTTTTGGCATAATTTACAGCCTGGGGAAGCATGTTTTGGGCGGTATAAAGTTGTATAATGGCATTGTAGATGGAGGGGGTTTCGATATTTTTCAAAGCTTTGTTGTAATAAGACAATACTTCGTTATACTTGTTGAATCCCTTGGCATACAAAGCGCCGAAACTGATTAAATATTGTAAATTATTGTCGCGCAGACTTTCATCCAACAAATTTTTGATAAGGTTTACCATGGCGTTTTTGTCATTGGTACGAACGCTCATATACAGGTCGGCCAAGAAATGTACTTCGGGCAGGTGGATGTTTTTCTTGATGCGTTGGATGGTTTCCTTGAAGGCGTCCATGTCTTTTTGCATCAATTTTTTGTTTTCGTTGAGCGTCAGCAGGGCCGACACATAATAGTCGGGGTCGTCGTTTTTCATGTTTTCCTTGATCTCATTCACCTTATCGTTGTTTTCTTCCTTGGTGTAGATATTAACCATAAGCGAACGGAGCAAGGAACTTTTGGGGTATTTTTTCAGATAGGGTTCCACCAATTTTTTGGCATCGTCGAGACGGCCGTTGTAGATATACAGTTCGGTAAGGGCCAGTCGATAAAGGAAATTATCGGGATTTTGCTTGAATTTTTCTTGGAAATAATACAGAGAAGGATGATCGGTGATGCGGGGTTTAAGTTCGTCACGTGTAGCTTTGTGATAAGGGGTGTATTTTGAGGAGAAGGTAATGCCTTGAACGGGTTTGCCGTTTGCATCGGTGAAACGGACGCGATAGGTGGCATCGCTGTTGTTGTTCATTTTTATCAACAGACGGTGTTGGCCGGCAGGCAGGTGAAGACCCACGGCGCGGAATTCGGAAAAATCGTAAGCATCTTTTTTGATTTGTTCAAAAAGGAGAACGTCGTCCAGCCAAATTTTGACGGCATCGTCGGCGGTGATACGGATAAAAACATCCTTGGGGGCCGCATTGGTCAGAAAGGTTTGTGCATAAACGATTCCGCTACCGTATTCACTGTAATTCGACAGGTCGATTTCGCCGTATGGATTGGTTTTGGAAGGCACGAACCAATTGACTTTGCCGTTGCTGTTGGCATTGAAAGGTTCCTTGCTGAAAGCTTTGGTTTCGGGTTCGTAGCGGATTTGCATTCCACTCTCGTTCATGTTTTCAAACACACCGCAGATTTGCCAATCGTTGATAACACCGATGTCGTTCCATTCTTTAACAGCCTCTTCGCGCTTATGGGTAAAATAATCGGCATAACCTTTCAGGTCGGTTACAAAAGCTTTGACCAAGGGTTGATGCGAAGGGGCTTTGTAGTAAAAATTCACCTTTTCGATTTCGGATTTCAGAAGATTCCCTTCGCCGAGCAGCCGGTAGAAAAAGAAAGGTTCGCGCTGGAAAGTATAAAGATAATGTTCGTAGCCGGGTTGGCGTACAATGCTCCGCATAAAATCCCGGTCGGGATCCCAGTAGGAAGCCTGCGTACGTACAATTTGGTGCAGAATAAGGCTTTCGGCATCCTTTTTCTTTTTTAAAGCCGAAGACAGTTTGAGCGCCTTTTCACGATTGTTTTTCAGGAGTTCGTCCCAAATCTTTTGTTGGAGATTTTGTCCGGTCATCATGCCGGTCCATCCGAGGAGGAGAAGCGCAAAGAGAAGTCGTTTCATAAGTATGAATGATTTAATGAATTTCTTTTAACATTTACAAATATAAAGAATATTCCGGTAGCCCTTGCAGTAAGGATTTTTCATTATTATATAAAAAAGAGCATAAGCGAAAAATATCATCGAAAATAATACAAAGCGGCCAAGCCCAGGAGGATAAAGGCATAGAAAATTTTGAAATGAAGCGGTTTGGCCTTATTACCGTAATGGGCGCCGAACCAATTGGCCACAAAATAAGCGGCAAAGAGTACGAACACATATTTCCAGATAATTGCACCTTCCTGATAATATTTGAAAAAGGCACCCAAGCTCACCGGCGGCAACAAAATACCCAAGCTCAATGCGCGTGCATGATTCTTATCGAGCCGGAACAAGGAAATAAACACCGGCACCAACAACACTCCCGCACCCACACCGAAAAATCCGCCGATCAATCCGGCCAACGCACCCGTAAGAAGCATCCACCAGGCGGGAATATTCCGGACGGTATCTTGCTTTTCGTTCCGTTGGGGTATAAATTGAATCAAAGCCACCACAATCAGCAAAAAGGCAAAATATTTTTTCAATTGTTCATCGGCAAAACGAAAAGCCGCCACGGCGCCGAAATAGCTGAAAACGGCATAGGTAAAAATACCGATAAGAATGTTTTTCCACTGGCGGCGGGTTTCTTCCTTCAATTTGAGCAAGGCCATCAGGCTCATGGGCCCCAGCATGGCCGTAAGCACCGTCCCCTGGGCCGCATGCTGTCCGATACCGCACAAAAAAACCATACCCGCAATCATAAAAGGCGAACCGCTGATGCCCGCATAGCCGCCCAAAAAACCCACGGCCAAACCGATAAGAATGATAAGCCAAAGCGCACAATGCATAAATTTTTTATTTTCGAATGATTTTACCCGAGTTTGTTCGTTCAAAGGTAGGCATAAAAAGAATTTGCTTCGGACGTTCGTACGGATGGAGGCCGGCCCGGTCGTAAAGGCGGTCCCAATCTTCCTTGTAAGGCCGTCCTTCGATGACCAATACCGCCTGCTCTCCCCACAAGGAATGGGGACGTGAGGTAAGGTAAAAGTCTCGGGAAATATAGGGGCGGAGGCGGGATTCCACCGTTTCGGGGATGATTTTATGACCGCCGCTGTTGATCACGTTATCCGCTCTGCCGAGCCAGCGAAAGCTGTGGGCATCCTTCAAATCCACCACATCACCCGTTTGCAAAGGGCCAATATCCGTCAGCCGGTCGCGTACGGTCAAGAGGTTTTCACCGTAAACCGAAAAACTTACGCCGGGTAAAGCATGGTACAAATCCGGAGCGGACAATTCATGCCTGCGCATGGCGGCCGGATTGAGCGGACGAACCGCCACATGGGTAAGGGTTTCGGTCATGCCGTAGGTAAGATAAAGGGCCACCGGCCAATCCCGTACCGTTTCGACAAAACCCGGATCCACCGGCGCACCGCCTAAAATCAGTTGCCGGAAACGGTCTTTTACGGCCGGATTATGATAAATCTGGTAGGGCACCATGGCACCGAAATCGAAAGGTGGGCCCGCCGGTAATTCCAGCCGGCCCCGCGAAGGTATAATATGCAAATCCCAACCGCCGGCCAAAGCCCGAACCCACATCATCTTGCCCGCCACATAGGAGGATTGCAAATTAAGCAACACCTTACTTCCGGGCGGCAGGTCGAAATAGGAAATGGTCCGCTCAGCATGGCGCAATAATTTTTCCTTGGCAAACACCAAGGCTTTGGGTTTTCCGGTGGAGCCCGATGTATGAAGCGTAATGCGGGGATGGTCCGACAACCATTCTTCCACAAAAGCCGCATGTCCGGGATAAGCGGGTCGCAACATTTCCACCAAACCATGCACGGAGCTTACCGGACGGCCGTTGAGTTTGAAACGGGGATGAAACCGGGGTATCATGAGCCGGAGAACGGAATTTTGAGCTGTTTGGAAGGGTCAAAATACAACCTGTCGCCGTCCAGATAAAGAGGCGAAGGAAAATTATTGGTAAACAGACCGCCCGTACCCAATCCCTGGGGTATGCTTACTTGCTTGGAGTAAGTATATTGGGCAATGGCATTCAAACCCACATTGCTTTCCAAAGCGGAGGTGATCCACCAACCGGCGCCGTATTGCTCCGCCAAGGCTATCCAACGGTCCGTTGCCGAAAATCCCCCCAGTAGCGAAGGTTTGAAAATCAAATATTGGGGGCGAACCGTTTCCATTAAATCGCGCTTCTCATCCTCGGCGAAAAGTCCGATTAATTCTTCGTCCAAGGCAATGGGTATGGGTGTTTCCCGTGTCAAGGCGGCCAATGATTCCCATTGCCGGGGCCGGATGGGTTGCTCGATGGAATGGATATGGTAATCCGAAAGGCGTTTAAGCTTTTCCAAGGCTTCGGCGGGATGAAAAGCTCCGTTGGCATCCACCCTTATTTCCAACTCACCGGCCGGAAAATGCCGGCGGATGTAGGCCAAAATCTCCAATTCGGCCGCGAAATCCAAGGCCCCGATTTTCAACTTAATCACACGAAATCCCAAACGAATCTTTTCATCTATTTGGCGCAACATAAAAGTTTTGTCGCCCATCCAAATAAGCCCGTTGATGGGGATGCCGTCCTTGCCTTCGGTAAAACGGGAAGGATAAAGCACATCCGGCCTGCTCCCTTCCAGGGAGGCCAAGGCCGTTTCCAAGCCGAAACGTATGGAAGGCCATTTGTCCAACCGAAGTGCTTCAAGAGGCTCGCCCCGGTTGATATGATCCACCGTTTGCTTCAAGAAGGTTTCGTATGATGGACGATCGTCGGCGCTGAGGCCACGAAACAGGGCACACTCTCCCACCCCGTGTTTCCGCCCCCGCCGAAGCACCAAAAAATAGGTGTCCTTCACGTGCAATGTGCCGCGGGAAGTACCGGCGGGCCTTTTAAAAACCAGGCGGTATGGGAAAAATTGCGCTTGCATGGGTCAACGGTCTTTCGGACCGTCTTTGAGTTGGAGCTTTTCTTCCATATAATCGGCCAGGTCGAGGATGGTATCGGCCATACGGTCGTCCTGGGTGGCACGGCGATAGGTTTCGGCCAGGGTCTTAATGGTCTGCCAAGTAAAAAATTGCATTTCAAACAGTTTCATGTTCTTGGTCCAAAGGTCCAGCCGCAGGGTTTCCTTGGTTTGGTCGTTCCAAACCGAAAGGAAAAAAGCTTCGGCCGGTTGGTCTTTGACGCCCGCATCCGTAGCCGACCAACGGATCTCTTCGGGAATGCGGTTTTCGTCCAGGCCCACTTCAATAATAACTTTGCTCTTGTGATGTATCATAGGAATTCGAATTTTATTCGGGTTTGTATTTGGATTTTATAAAAACGGTTTCGGCATCGGCGCGTATCAATTCGTCGAGCGAAGGTTTCTCGCGCCGCATATATTCGCCCACAATACGGTAACCGATATACCGGCCTATCATCCCCGCCGATTTATTGTCCACGGCGGTATAAAATTTGGAAAAAGGCGCCCAATCCAGAAAGCGCGCGTCCAATTTGGGATCGGTGCTGTATAACAATTTGTTGTCGAGAAAATATAGCCACACATCCGCTTCATGATCTTTGGCCCATTGCATTTTTTCGGCCGGATATTTCAACAAAACACTATCGGGGGTATGAGGCAGAAAAGCTTTTTGGAGGTAAAGAATTTTACCGTAATAAATCATTTTGTTCAGCAAATCATGGGTTCGCGGATAAGGCACCAAGGCGGCGGCCACGGATTCGGCCAGGGCGGGTCCCATATGAGCGGGGGTTTCGGTGATGCGGATGTAACGGGGAATACCGTTGTAAATGGGATTTTCACTTCCCAAAAAATTGTCGATAAACAGGAAGGCCAAGCTGTCGGCATAATAGGCACGCTTGGTGTAATCCCAATCCGAATAGAGCGTAATCACCCGGGGTTCGGTAAATCGCGGAAAATAATATTTGATATGCTTAAACAAATCCGTAAGCACCGGTTCGATGCGGCTGTTGCCGGGATAAACACTGTCCACTTGTTTTTTGAGTTTCAGCAACAAAGTATCCCGCATTTTGGCCTGCCAGACCGAATCCGGTACGGAAGCATCCAACAAAAAAGGATATTTTTCCTTCAAAGCGGGCAAAGTGGCGGGATCGGCACCGTAGAAAACCTTGTCGAAACGGTCGATACGTACTTCCACGGGAATGGCGGATACATCCACATCCAAATCGTCCTCTTCGGAACATCCGCCCGTCAGCACGGCAAGCAACCATAACCATATCCATCGATTCATCCTTCGGTGTTTTTTGCAAAGATAACCAATTCGTGAGGGATACGTCACAATTGCGAAGTAATGCCCAAAAGGGTCAACAGTAAAATAGCCAGGAAAAAACCCAACCAATGCGCCGTAAACATAAAATACAAAGCCGCACCCGACAGAAAAACAAATAACAGCAATTTTACGGGATTCACCTGCATGTGAAGCAAGCGAAAGGCTTTGAGCCGCCGATCGGGAAATACCGCACGGAACAACGCCATCAAGGCATAACCGAAAATCAATATCAATACGAAAATGGCGGTTTCCATAGGTCAAAAGTAGGGATTTCGGATAAGAATAAAAAAGCCCGCAAGCGTGAAATGGATTTGGCTCCAAGGTTTGATTTTGTTTTTTTGGGCGCGTCCCTTCCTTAGGCCTGCACGCAAGGCCGCGGGTGACAGTAGCCGTGTCCGCCTCAGGCGGATGCTCCGCTATTATGTGCTCGGTGCCGCTCTCGGCCGGCATGCGGCGTACGGTGGCTTACTCCGGTCGCCTCCGCCGCCGCGCCGGACCTTCGGCGCCCCCTTGCGCGCATGCCGCTTCGCCCTCTCGCGCAAGTCGGTGTGTCGAACAAAAGCAGCCTACCGTTGTGATTATACGTGCCACCCGGAAATTTCGTATTTTTGTATGAAATAACATTGTATGGGTTTAAATTTCCACATTCCCCGCCTCAAACATACCGGAAACGGCCGTTTTTTTCTCATTGCAGGTCCTTGTGCCGTGGAAGGCGAGGAAATGGCTTTTCGTATTGCGGAAACCTTGGTGAAAATCGCCGACAAACACCGGATTCCCCTTATTTTCAAAGGAAGCTACCGCAAAGCCAACCGCACCCGCCTCGATAGTTTTACCGGCATAGGCGACCTCAAAGCTTTGGATATTTTGCAAAGGATAGGTAAAACGTTCGATGTGCCCGTCCTGACCGATATTCATTCCCCCGCTGAGGCCGAAATGGCGGCCCAATACGTGGATGTGTTGCAAATTCCCGCTTTTTTGGTACGCCAAACCGACTTGGTGGTGGCGGCGGCCCGCACCGGCAAACCCGTCAACCTCAAAAAAGCTCAATTCATGGCGCCGGATGCCATGCGTTTTGCCGTGGAAAAAGTGACGCGTCAAGGAAACGATAAAGTCATGCTCACCGAACGCGGTTCCATGTTCGGCTACACCGACCTGGTGGTGGATATGCGCGGCCTGCCCGTGATGCGGCGTTTTGCCCCGGTGGTGCTTGACATCACCCATTCCCTCCAACAACCCAATCAATCCTCCGGCGTCACCGGAGGCCGTCCCGAATTGATTGAAACCATCGCCCGCGCAGGCGTGGCCGCCGGCCTCGACGGCATTTTCCTCGAAACCCATTACAACCCAGCCGAAGCACGCTCCGACGCGGCCAATATGTTGCCCCTGGACCGGTTGGAACCCTTGCTTGTCAAACTCATCGCCCTGCATGAAACGGTTCAAGGTTTTGCGTAAAATATCATTGCTCCTCTTGCCCGCCATGCTCATGGTGGGTATCAGCATATATGCCTACGTGCCCAAAATCATTGCGGAGGTAAAAAACCCCGTGGCTTCGTTTTTCAACACTTCGCTTTGGGACGAACATCCGCCCGATTTCGACAAAGCCCGGATTTCCGGCGCCCGAGTCCGCAAGGTTAAGGTCAACGACAGCATTAGCCTTTCCCTTTACCGCATTCCGGCCGCCTCCAAGCCGCACGGTACGGTTTTGGCCCTTCACGGTTATCGCTCGTCCAAAAACCGCTTCCTTCCCGTAGCACGGTTTTTTACGGAAAACGGCTGGGATTTCGTGGCCGTGGACCTGCGTGCCCACAACCAAAGCACCGGACAATTGACCGGTTTTTCCTACTACGAACGCCGCGATATCGCCACCCTTATCGACAGCCTGCGCGCTTCGGGTTGGATCCGCGGCCGCCTGGTGATTTACGGACATTCCATCGGTGCCGCCACAGCCGTGTATGTGGCCGCCGGACATGCCGGGGTGGACGGACTCATCCTCGAAAGCGCCTTCGACAAATTCGGAAACCTCTTGCCCAACTATTGGAAATTCTATGTGACCGAACAAACGGAAATGCCCCAAGAAGTGGCCGGTCATTTTTTCGAAATGGCCCGTATTCCCATCGACAGCATATGCCCCGTGGAGGTGGCACCCCGTATCCGTATTCCCGTTTTGCAAATCCAGGGAGACGCCGACCCGAAAGTGCGCCCCGCCCAAGCCCGGCGCCTGTTCGATTCATTGGGTTCCGGACGAAAACAGTGGATAAGCATTCCCGGTGGCACCCATAATAAACTTTGGCTGCCGGACACAACCACCTATTTCCAACGCATCTTGATGTTTTTGGACACCTTGCCTTCCCCTAAAAAACAGGTTTAATTGCGGACCGAAGAACGAATATCTTTAAGTAGCGTAATAAGATACATTGAAGGCGCCGCCGCTACGGCCAATATGTAATTTCTCGTAAAAATTCCGTAGAACACCATGGCCACCATGCCGGCTGCCATCAGATTCAAATAGACCGCATAGAGGGATTTTTCTTTATATGCCAAACCCGTCCATGAAAGTAAAAGGACGATTCCCGCCAAGGCGGTTAACCGATATCCGGCGGCAAAGGCATATAAGATAACAGCCAATGATACTAAGATTATGAGGAAAAATAAAAAGCGTGTTTTCATGGCAAGGGGTTTTGAATTGATACCAAAGTTACAAAAAAAATAAAATGAGCGCTTGATGTCTATATAATAACCGGAATA
>JAADEB010000108.1 GCA_013153655.1 Chlorobiota bacterium | reverse complement strand
ATTCAACTGTTCGACTGGAAAAAATCGGTTTAACGATTTAACGGTTGCACGGTTTAACAAATCTATTCAACTCTTCAACTATTCAACAGAATTACCCGATTCAACGGAAATCCCTATATTTGTAATCGAATCAAAAAGACAAGCCCAGTTAGGGCCGCGATTTTCTTTTGAAAATCACATGATTTTAAAACATAACCGGAAAACTCCTTTGAACGCAATGCGAGCATATTCGATTTCTAACAGAGGTACCGTTTGAAAACCTTTACTCGACGCATATTATTCGGTATATTCATTCGCCTTCATTCCGCACAAGCGAACAAAAAGGCTTTTTGACGATTAAAAAACATGGAATTATGGAAGATTTGAAGCAACAAAAAAAGAACTCCGACAACCGCCACGTGGACGAGCAAATCGATGAACTTATTATCGAAATGCAAACCAAGGGCAATCCCGAATTTATCGACATCCATTACAACACCAATCTGAAACCCCTGAAAATCCCCGAATACGGCCGTATGATTCACCAATTGGTGGATTATCTCAAAACCATTGAAGACCGGGACAAAAGAAATTTTTACGCCAAAGAAATAATTCGTCTTATGGGATTGAAAAACAAATCCTTGCGCGATGTTCCCGATTTTCAACATAAATTATGGGATCACCTCTTTATCATGGCCGGTTTCGACCTGGATGTTGACACACCCTACGAAAAACCCACTCCCGAAAAAATCCACCAAAAACCCGACCGTCTGCCCTACCCTCGCAAAGGTTACAAATACCGATACTACGGCCATATTATCTACGACCTGATTCGCAAAGCCGTGGAATGGGACGGTGACGAAGAAACCCGGCGTATGCTCATTATGACCATCGCCAACCATATGAAGAAAAATTACTTGAAATGGAACAAGGAAAGCGTGGACGACGCCATTATTTTCCGTCATCTTTATGAACTCTCCAACGGAAAAATCGACTTAAAACCCGATACAGACGAACTGCTGCGCAAAGATCAATTGTTCTACAAGAAAAAGAAACATCATCATCATAAATCCAACAAACGCAACAACCGACGCTAATGGGAACTTTCATCATCGAAGGCGGTCACCGGCTTAGAGGTGACATTACGCCGCAAGGAGCCAAAAACGAAGCCCTGCAAGTTATTTCCGCCGTCCTGCTCACCGACGAAGAGGTGGTGATATCCAACGTCCCGGAAATCCTGGACGTACACAAGCTCATTGAAATCCTCATGGATATGGGGGTTAAAGTGAGCCGGCGCGCCAAAGGAACCTATGTGTTCCAAGCCGATGAAATCAACCCCGATTACCTCATTTCGGACGAGTATCGTGCCAAGGCCTCGGGCATTCGCGGCTCGGTGATGATTATGGGACCGTTGTTGGCCCGTTTCGGACGCGCCTTCTTGCCCAAACCCGGAGGTGATAAAATCGGACGTCGACGCCTGGATACCCATTTCGAAGGTTTTAAAAAGCTGGGAGCATCCTTCCGTTTCAACCGGGATGAAAACTTCTACGGTGTGGAAGCCGAACGCCTGGAAGGAGGTTACGTCCTGCTTCCCGAAGCCTCGGTTACCGGAACGGCCAACCTGCTTATGGCCGCTTCCCTGGCCAAGGGCAAAACCACCATCTACAATGCCGCCTGCGAGCCGTACATCCAGCAACTCTCCAAGATGCTCAACCGGATGGGTGCCAAAATTTCCGGCATCGGTTCCAACCTCCTCACCATCGAAGGGGTGGAAAAACTGGGCGGCACCGAACACCGTATCCTGCCCGACATGATTGAAGTAGGTAGCTGGATCGGCCTGGCCGCCATGACCCGCTCCGATATCCGCATCAAAAATGCCTCGGTGGAAAATTTGGGACAAATTCCCGATACTTTTCGCAAACTGGGTATCCGGTTCGATATCGAAGGCGACGATATTCACATTCCCGAACAGGAACATTACGAAATCCAAACCTTTATCGACGGTTCGGTGCTTACCATTTACGACGCTCCATGGCCCGGTTTTACGCCCGACCTCCTCAGCATCGTTTTGGTAACGGCCATTCAGGCCAAAGGCAATTTGCTTGTTCACCAAAAAATGTTCGAAAGCCGTCTGTTTTTTGTAGACCGCCTTATCGACATGGGCGCCGAAATCGTGCTTTGCGACCCGCACCGTGCGCATGTTTCCGGCTTGAACCATGAAGTGCCGTTGCGTGGCGTACGTATGGTTTCGCCCGATATTCGTGCGGGTATTTCACTGCTGATTGCCGCCCTCTCGGCCCAAGGAACCAGCCATATCCACAATATCCAACAAATCGACCGCGGCTACGAAGCCATCGACGAAAAACTGCGCGCCCTGGGCGCCCAAATACGCCGCGTGGATGACTAAGGCCGAACATTGGTACCGCTACCTGAAAAACGCTCACTTGCGCCTGGGAAAGACCGGTACGCAAAGCGACGGCGTGCGCTCCTCCTTCCAACGCGATTTCGATCGTATTGTGTTTGCCGAACCCTTCCGGCAGTTGCAAAACAAAACCCAAGTACTCCCCTTCCCCGACCGCGAAAGTATTCGCAACCGACTGACCCACAGCCTCGAAACATCGTCCGCAGGGCGTTCACTGGGATATATGTTGGGAGAATATCTCCAACAACAATATCCCGCATTGATGGAGGAACTGAATATGGATGCCAATGATTTTGCCTTTATGGTGGCGGCGGCGGCCCTTGCCCATGATATCGGTAATCCTCCCTTCGGCCATCAAGGTGAAGTGGCCATTTCATCTTTTTTCCGCTCCCCGGAAGCGGAACCCTACATGGAAAACCTCACGGACAAGCAACGTGCCGACTTGCAAAATTTTGAAGGAAATGCCGCCGGTTTTCATATTCTCTCCCACACCATCGATCCGCGCAGTCCGTTTCGGGGCGGCTTGCGCCTCAGCCTGGGAACCTATGGAGCCTTTGTGAAATATCCCAAGGAAAGTCTGCCCGTTCGAAAAGACGAAGGTCGCAAAAGTCTGAAAAAATACGGCTTTTTCCAAGCCGGCGCCGAAACTTTCGAAGAAATTGCCCAAGCGCTACATCTTATTCCCCAACACAGCCCCGACGGCAAGGCCTGGAAACGCCATCCTTTGGTCTTTCTGACCGAAGCCGCCGACGACATATGTTACTCCATCATCGACCTGGAAGACGGTTATCACCTGGACCGTATCGGCTATGAACATATTTTCGGCCTTTTGGATCCCTTGATCCGCACGGGAAAAATGCCCGAAAATTACGCCTCCTACTTAAACAAAATCCCCGGCGACCGGCAACGAATCGCCTACATGCGCGCCACGGCCATCAATACCCTGGTACACCTCGTGGTGGATGCCTTCCGGCAAAACGAAGAAGAAATCCTCAACGGAAACTTCGACAAGTCGCTTACTTCCGTGTTGCCCCCGCCAACTCGCCACATTTTGAAAGAAATCGAAAAAATAAGCATCCAACGCATCTACCACCATCCGGCGGTCCTGGAAAAAGAAGCCGCCGGCAAAAACATCCTGCCTTTCCTTTTGAAGAAATTTACCGCCGCCGTCTTCCACCCGGACAAACACAAGCAATATTATTTACTCATGCCCGAAGCCTACCGTCAAGCCGCCCAAGGAGACAACGATTACCATAAGCTCCTTTATACGGCCCTGTACATCGGAAGCCTCTCGGACCGCCAGGCCGTTCGCAGCTACCGGAAATGGCACGGAGCCGAAGGGGAATGGTGAAGGATGATGAAGAGCTGAATTCGCATTCACCCTTAATGACATGTTATGTGAACAACGGATTTAGGATTTAGGATTTGGGAATTAGGATTTGGGATTTTGTTAAATCGTTAAAACGGCACCTTAACTTTAACTGAGTTAAGAGGTTAGAGATGCCATTCCGAACGCATGTATCGTGAAACCGGTGAATCATTAAACGGTTGGCCTTTCGAGGGTCGATGCTACTTGCCTACGGTTCGAGAAGTGAAAAAATATTGATGATAAATCTTTAAAAAAACCATCCCGTACTCTCACTAAATGAATTGTTGGCAAAAACTTATTAACCTTTTCTCATCACTAATTCCAAGTCTTGCAAAGGCACTTTGGCGGTAAAACGTCCGTAGTTGAGCACCGCAATATCGTTTTCAATACGTTCGAGGGTGGCATTTGCCGTACTGCCTTTGAGACGTACTCGGTCGCCGGGTTTCGGAATATAGGTCATCTTTTTGATTTCCAAACGAGTCAATTCCTTTTTCACATCCTTGTCGGACAATTCCTTATGCACTTGCTCCCGCCATTTTTTTTCGTGTTTGGCGGGTATCTTTTTTGCCGATGTTTTTTGTTGCCGTACAAATTCCTTATCGATCCATTTATTAACGGACTTCCATAATTTTTTCTTGTCCTTATCCTTTTGGAATTGCCGAAAAATTTGCAAAATCTTACGTCCGGCTTCCAGGGTATGCCGTTCGGTTTCGTAGAGTTGGCGAAAAGCCTCCAATTTTTTCAATATCTGTAAATGTTCGTCTTCCAATTGTCGGCGTTGTCTTTCCGCTTCGGCGCTTTGTTTCAAATAATTTTCGCGGCTTTGGCGAAGGTTTTTCTTTTCTTCCTGCAATTGGGAAAGTGTCCGGTCGAATCGTACTTTCTGGCGGGAGGTTTTCTTTTTGGCCCGGTTGATAAGGGAATAAGGAATCCCCATTTTGGCGGCAATTTCAAAGGTGAACGAACTGCCCGGCTGTCCGGTTACCAGGCGGTATGTGGGTTCCAAGCGTTGTGCATCGAATTCCATGTAGGCATTAAATACGCCTTCCAGTTCACCCGCCTTGTGTTTCAAATTGTTGTAATGAGTGGTAATAATCCCGTAGGCCCCGCTTCGGCTGAATTCTTCCAGAAAAACTTCGGCCAAGGCACCACCCAGATCCGGGTCGGTTCCCGAACCGAATTCATCTATGAGAAAAAGCGTGTTGACATCGGCCAGACGAAGAAAAAGTTTCATGTTTTTGAGGCGGTAACTGTATGTGGACAATTCGTTTTCCACGGATTGATGGTCGCCCACATCACTAAGGATTTTTCCGAAAAAAGGCATTTTACTCTCGGGATGAACCGGCACCAACCAACCGGCCTGTAACATGAGCTGAATCAAGCCCACGGTTTTGAGGGTGATGCTTTTGCCACCCGCATTGGGACCGGAAATCACCATTATCCGTCGCTGCGGATTGAGTTCGATATCATGGGGCACCACGGGTTTGCCTCCGTGGCGGTGATGCCATTTAAGCAATGGATGGTAGGCTTGTCGAAGATGCAATACCCGCCGGGAAACGATTTGCGGCAACACGGCATCCGTTTCTTGTGCCAACAAGGCTTTGGCGCGGGAAAATTCCGCTTCGGTCAGAAAATGCTCGTATGCTTGCAAATCTTCGGCAAAAGGACGTAAAAAATCGGTAAGGGCTTTAAGGATTTTGATGATTTCGGCTTTTTCGTCGGCATGGAGTATTTGAAGGCGGCGGTTGAATTCGGCGGTGGCTTGCGGTTCGATAAAAATAATGGAGCCGCTTCGGGAGGTGCCGGTAATTTGTCCTTTTACTTGACGTTTGTACATGGCCTTGACGGCCAAAACGGGTTTGTCGCCCGCCACACTTTCTTTGATTTCATCCAAATAGCCCAATCGATCGAAATGGGCCACAAGGCGGGAAAATTGATCGTCGCGTTGCCTGCGCCATTCGCGTATGCGGCGGCGTATTTCTTCCAATTCGGGTGAAGCTTGATCCTTGACTTCTCCGGTTCGTGAGATTTTGGTGCGAATCTCCTTGGCCACTTGCGGATGAACCGAAAACAAGGAAAGATAACCGGACCATGCGGGATAATCGGAAGCAAATTTTTTAAGGAATTTTTTCCATTCGATCATGGTTTCCACCGCACGGGCCAATTTCAAAAACACCGGGGCTTCGAGAAAAATATTTTTCACCGACAGCTTGTCCAATTCCTCACCGAAAGGCTTAAAATCCGAAGAGGGAAAAAAATTTCCCGATTGCAGACCTTTCAGATATTCGTCGGTGCGTTGAAGTTCGTCGGCCACTTCGGCATAATTCCCCGCAGGCATTTTTTCGGAAATGCGGCGGCGTACCAACGGATTATCCGTTTTTTCAAGCGTCAATCGACGAACGGAATCGAAATCCAAATCTTCCAATACCTTGGGATGAATGTAGGCCATAAAGATTATTTCGCTGTCAAAGATATTTCATTTTAGCGAACTTAACCGTTTGGAACAGGAAGCTTATTTGGGTAAAACATAGGAAAATCCGGAAAGAGGAAGATCTCCTTCCGGATTCGTCAGGTTTTGGCTTTATAAAAAGGCGAAACGTTTAAAATTTTCCGTATTTATGTTCTTCTTGCCATTTTTCCAGTTCGTCCCATCGTCCGCCGGCGGCCATCCGTGCTTGGAAGGGCCAGCTTTCGGGATCGTGAACGCGGTAGCGGGGACCGGCTTTGTCCAGAATTTGGCGCAGGCGTTCAACGGGTGTGTCCGCCAGGTCTTCCCAAGTGTAGATGGCTTCGGCGTAGAGCAATTGTTCGATTTTGGGACCGATGCCTTCCACCACTTTAAGATCGTCTTTCCTGGCCGGCGCTGCCGTTTTGGCGGCGGTACCGGCAAATCCGTAACCGGTATTTCGGGCCGAAAGGGCTTTTTTACGGCATTCATCCAATTCGGTGGTCAATTGACGGTTTTCGTCCCGGATAAGCGAAAAACGTTTATCCAGCATTTCGTGTTCGTGTTGCAAGCTTTCAAACTTGGCTTTCCAATCGGTTTGGTCCTTGGATTTTTCCAGGAAATATCGCAACATATATCCCAAAATGAACGCTACCAACAACATGATGATGATTTCAACGGTAGCCGTGGTTTTGCCGTAGGATTCGGCTGCACTGAAAAGGCCGCTTACGAGTATTGTCATCGCATATGATTTTTTTGGTTAATTACTTGATAAAACGAATTTCCACACGACGATTTTGCCGGCGTCCGGCTGCGGTGGCATTATCGGCAATGGGTTTATCCTCGCCTTCGGAGCGGGTAATGATTTGACCGGCATTCACTCCCTTTTTCAAGAGGATATCGCGTATACGTTCGGCACGTTCCATACCTTTGAGGCGGTTGGTTTCCGCACTTCCGATATTGTCGGTATGCCCGGTGATTTCCACTTTCCAATTAGGGTTTTTCTTCAATGATTCAGCCACTTGGTCCAAATAACTTATGATTTCGGGCGTACGAATTTCTTTGGCGGAATTGAAAGGAAAATAAATACGGGTGACATCCTGTTCGGTTTTGACAAAATCATTGTAATCCACCCATTTTACATAGCCTTTGTAACCGTCCAAATAGGCGGGCTTATCCGTTCCGTTGTAGGTCAATTTTTCGGTATGCAAAAGCATCCCCGTGGTGTCGGTCCATTTGGCCAATAAATCCCTAACGGCGGCGGCCCGTGCCAAACCGGGATGGGAACCGCCGGAATCGATTTCAAAATCGTAGTAAGGACCGGTGATTTCCAAGCGTTTACCTTTGTGGTCGCCGGCCAAAAGTTTTTTGACTTCCGCTTCCCAAAGGCTCTCGTTGGACACATATACCCGGGAATCTCCCGTTTTGTAATACAATAAATCATGAACGGGTTCGGCGGCTTCACCCGGTGCTTCGCTTCCGGATGCTCCTTCGTCTTGATTTACCACGGCATTTTCCTCCGTTTTACCGGACGAAACAACGCTTGAACCGGAAGAAGAACTTGCTTCCACCGCCGTGGTATTTTCACAAAATCCTTTGATTTTACACACATACCAATAAGTGCTACCCGCACCCCATAACAAAAACAGTATGAGAACAATAGTGGGTTTGGCTTTCATAAGATGAAAAATTTTTCATTGTAAATATAAACATTTTTTTTAAAGAATAAATACGGATTTAAATTTTAAAAATTATAAATCATCACCTTCAAATTTAACTGGGAAAAGCACAAAATCTTTAAAGCGGTAAATTCTCTATGTTTCCTCGATAAAATCAATAATAAAATGAATGAAATTTGTAAATTATGACCGTAAAAACCAAGCAAATGAAACACTACATAATTGACAATCAATACATTAATTCTGATGAACTGGAACATATTTTTAAGCAAAAGCAAAAAATTCGCCTAGGCGAGAATGCACGTCAAAAAATCAAAAGTTCATATGAATTTCTGCAAGATAGCATCCGTGACAACCGGCGAAGCGTTTATGGAATCAATACAGGATTCGGTTCGTTATCACGAATGAAAATAAAACCCGAAAATATTCAATTGCTTCAAGAAAATCTGGTTAAAAGTCATGCCTGCGGAACCGGACCGGAATTGGATATCGAGACGGTACGTCTTATGTTATTATTAAAAATAATTACTTTGGCCAAAGGTTTTTCGGGAGTACCATGTAGTACTATCGAACGTTTAATAGCATTTTATAATGAAGGAATAACCCCTGTGGTATATGAGAACGGTTCCTTGGGAGCATCCGGAGATCTGGCTCCTTTGGCCCATTTGGCCCTACCGCTTATCGGTTATGGTGAAGTGTATTATAAAGGGAAAAAATACACGGGCGATGAGATACATCGTATCACCGGATGGAAACCTATCCGGCTTCAAGCCAAGGAAGGTTTGGCCCTGCTTAACGGCACTCAATTTATGACGGCATTGGGAATTATAAATGTTTGGAAAGCCGAAAAATTGGATCTATGGGCCGATCGTATTGCCGCCTTATCCCTGGAAGCATATGACGGACGTATTGAGCCGTTTTCGGAAATCGTACAACAGATACGCCCCTACCCCGGTCAGGACGAAACCGCTCGCCGTATCCGTATGCAATTGGCGGACAGCAAAATTATACATCGAGAAAAAGAACATGTTCAGGATCCTTATTCCTTCCGTTGCGTGCCCCAGGTACACGGTGCATTCAAAGATGCATTGGCATATGTTAAACATGTATTTACCGTGGAAATTAACGCCGTTACCGATAATCCGATAATCGATACCGAAAACAAGCGCATTATTTCGGGAGGCAATTTTCACGGCGAACCCTTGGCTATGGCATCGGATATGTTGGGAATAGCCGTTTCCGAATTGGCCAATATTTCGGAACGAAGAACATACCGTCTAATTTCCGGCAAACGCGGACTACCTCCTTATCTAACCCCCAATCCGGGTCTAAATTCGGGTTTGATGATACCGCAATATATGGCGGCATCTCTGGTAAACCAAAATAAACAAAAAGCAGCTCCCAATAGTGTGGATTCCATCGAATCCAGTAACGGTCAAGAAGATCATGTCAGTATGGGAGCCAATTCCGTGCTCAAAACCCGGGATATCATTAAAAATACCCAAACCGTTCTGTCCGTGGAATTACTTACCGCCATGCAAGCCTTGTATTTCCGCGAACAAAAACCCGCCAAAGCCACATTAAGTTTTATCAAAAAATATCGCAAAGAAATTCCTTTCTTGGAAAACGATGATATTCTCTACACCCATATTAACAAAATCTCCGAAATTTTTGATAACGAAAGTCGTCGTAAAGTCCTGGAAGAATGCAAAGATGAAATAAATTAACGCCTTCCACTACTAATTCGCATAACTATCGGTTTGGGGATAAGCTTTTTTCTTGTTTTAAAGGTCAAGAAAACAAGAACCAACGGCAGCATCAATCATACCCCATGCATATTCTCCGATTCTTTGTATTTTTAGGCAAAATTAATTTATGCGTTACCTGTGGCTTTTGGTGTTTTTAGCCTTTTCCGGCTTTGCCCGTGCCCAGCAAGCCGATTGTTTTACCGTGGTGGTGGGTCAAAGTGCTTCGGCCACCGGCCGCGTAATAGCCGCTCATAACGAAGACGACGGAGGCAATCTTATCGTCAACCTCTACAAGGTACCGGCCAATTTTTTCAAGGAAGCCGACAGCATGTTTATCAAGGACGATCCGTGGTTTGAGCGGCGTTCCAACGAACTTTTATGGTTCCAAACCACCCGCCAGGAATTCGGTGATGCTTACATGAACGAAAAAGGTATTGTGATTTTTTCCAATCAATGCCGGTCGAGGGAGGATACGGCTACGGGCTTGCTGACGCATCAATTGCGACGCATTGTAATCGAATATGCCGAATCGGCCAGGCACGGTGTGAAGATTTTGGGCCATTTGGTGGAAAAATTCGGTTACGGCTCCTCCGGACGGACCTATACCATCGCCGACAACCAGGAAGCTTTTATCGTGGCGGTGGTGCAAGGCAGGAGATGGATCGCCAAACGTGTGCCGGACAACAGTGTGGCCGTTATTCCCAATTATTACACCATCGACCGGATTAATTTTGCCGATACGGTCAATTATATGTTTTCGCCCGACATTTTGACTTATGCCATAAGGCGAAGATGGTACGAACCGGAGGAAGGCAAATATTTCTCCTTCCGGGAAGCCTATGCCGATCCCCGCACCTTGGAAGCCGATTGGAATAAACCCAGGCATTGGGCCGCCTTGCGCTACCTGAAACCTTCCTATTATTTTCCCGACAGTTATTACGGTGAAGAAGATTTTCCCTTTGCCGTGGAACCCGATACGGTGGTGGGACGCGAAATGCTGGAACATATCCTCTCGGACCATTTCGAAGATTCGGATTTGGCCCGCAAGGACAGCCTAAGTACCCCCCACAGAATGAAACCTTTGCCCGTATGCCACCGCGGTAATAAGTTTTCCATGATTGTCACGCCCGTTTCCAAATATCCCGGACATGAAGACAATATCGTTTGGTGGGCCCCCGTCAATCCGTGTATGCATCCTTATGTGCCCGTTTCGTTTGCCATACGGAAAATTCCCAGGCATTTCCAAAGTTATCCGCT
>JAADEB010000011.1 GCA_013153655.1 Chlorobiota bacterium | reverse complement strand
ATTAGGATTTAGAAAAAGAAAAAAAACCGCAGTTCCAAATGAGCTGCGGTTTTCTGTTTGTTTAACCTTCGGGAAATTATCCCAAATATTTTTTCAGAATACGGCTGCGCGAATTGTGTTTCATGCGCCGAATGGCCTTTTCCTTGATTTGGCGAACGCGTTCGCGCGTGAGTCCGAAGGTTTCGCCGATTTCTTCCAAGGTCATGGGATGATTGCCGTTGAGGCCGTAGTAGAGGCGGATCACGTCGGCTTCGCGCGGACTGAGGGTTTTCAAAGCGCGTTCGATTTCGGTACGCAGCGATTCCTGCATCAGTTCGTGGTCGGGATGAGGCATGTCACCGGCTTTGAGCACGTCGTAGAGGTTAGAATCTTCGCCTTCCACCAAGGGCGCGTCCATGGACACGTGGCGGCCGGCATTTTTGAGCGATTCCTTCACGTCCTGAACGCTCATATCCAATTCTTCGGCCAGTTCTTCCACCGAAGGCGGACGTTCCAGTTCCTGTTCGAGCTTGGCGTAGGCCTTATTGATTTTGTTGATGGAACCGATTTTGTTCAAAGGCAAGCGTACGATCCGCGATTGTTCGGCCAAGGCTTGCAGAATGGATTGACGAATCCACCATACGGCATAGGAAATAAATTTGAACCCGCGGGTTTCGTCAAAACGGCGGGCGGCCTTGATCAGACCCAAGTTGCCTTCGTTGATCAGGTCGGGTAGGGTAAGGCCTTGGTTTTGGTATTGTTTGGCCACGGATACCACAAAACGCAGGTTGGCCTTCACGAGTTTTTCCAAAGCCTTTTCGTCGCCGGCTTTGATGCGTTGGGCCAATTCCACTTCTTCGTCGGCCGTAATCAGGTCCACCTTGGCAATTTCTTGCAGGTATTTGTCCAAGGAAGCGGTTTCGCGGTTGGTGACTTGTTTGGTAATTTTCAGCTGCCTCATATGCGTAAGGGAATTTTTGGTGTTCACCTATATATACGAGGAAAAGGCGGGAAAGTTACACCTTGAAAAAATTAAATTTCCAATTTATTCATAATCAATGTATTTCTTGTGACAGTAAAAAATATTGGAATTGAGTACTTCAAAAATCCGAATAATTTTAGCCTTTGAAATAAAGTTGTCATGAGTCGGCGTTTGGAATAATGGGTGGAATTAGCCGAATGTAATAAACCCGCAGAAGGAAATGCAATCGATTTTTTAAAATAGGAGGGTTAAAATGTTTTTACAATCATAAAGGAACCTTCGGTTAACTATTTCTAAATCCCAAATCCTAAATCCTAAATCCCAAATCCTAAATCCCAAATCCTAACACCAAAAAAAAAAAACACCTCCGAAAAAATCCGGAGGAGGTGAGTGATAAGGATTTAAATGCTAATCCAATTTTTCCAAGCGGTCCAGGGTTTCCAGGAACACTTTTGCCAGGCGGTGGTTGGCCAGCACTTCGCGCAGGGCTTCCAAGGGAATGACCTTTTCGCGATCGAGCATGTAGGCCGTGGCCAATAGAGCCGCCGCCTTGCGGTTGACCGTACGGGTGAAGGGCTTGATGATGATGTCGTCCGTAGGCAGGGTTTCGGCTTCCTGCGCCAGTTTTTCGTCCAGATAAACCCGCGTGCCGGCACCGATGCGTTTGCGGATTTTTTCCAAGCCGTCGTCCGTCACGATAACGGCCACCGAGGGTTGTTCCAGGCCGGTGTAGTAAATGGGTTCGGGATCGAAAATCACTTCGGCCACCGAAAAACCCGTTCCCACCGTAATGGGATATTCGCCTTTCATGGTGGCGTGCATGCCGGCCAGGATGCCGGCCGTGGCCAACTGCTTGCCGGTGGACTGAACCCCGCCGCCGGCCGAACCCGCAATAATAAAATCGCGGCGTGTGCGAACGAGCGGTTCGAATTTTTGTTCCAACACCGGCTGACGGTCCAGCAGCGAAGGTTTTTCGCTCATGCGGATTTGGGTGGCCGCGCGCGGATTTTCGTATTCTTCTTCGGGTTCCACCACTTCCATGAGCTCGTTCATGCGTTTCATGCCGTAGGACGGACACAGGCTTTCGATTTCCACGATGCTGAACCCTTCCGTTTCGATGGCTTTTTTGAGCACCTCCTTCATTTGGCGCGGATTGTCCACCCGGGCGGCGTAGCGCGCTCCCGATGCGTGGGCCAGCTGAATGATGTTGAAGGGTGGAATATCGGTTTCGAAATCCACGATTTCCTTGAATTTTTGCGTGGATAGACCGCTGATTTGGCCGCCGGTCATGCCGTAGAGCAGGTTGTTGAGCACGATAAGGGTCATGTCCACATTGCGGCGGGCGTCTTCCAGGATGTGTTGCAAGCCGATGGTGGCACCGCCGTCGCCGATGAAGGCGATGGTTTTCTTACGGTCCTTTTGTTGCAATCCCATGGCCACTCCCAGACCCAAGGCGGGCGAACGGCCGTGGAGGCCGTGAATGGTGTGGGTGTTGAACAGCGGATCGATAAGTCCGCTACATCCGATGTCGCTCACGATGCTGATGTCTTCCGGGCGGTAACCCAGTTCTTCCAGCACCTTGGCCAGGTTGTTGATGGCAATTCCGTGACCGCATCCCGGGCAGAAAGGGAATTTTTTGCCGGTCAATATGTTGGAGGATGATGTGGCTGTGCTCATAAGACGAGGGATTTTTGATGGGTAACGGCTTCTTCGATTTCCGAAGGTTTGATCATATTTCCTATTTTGTTGATGGAGCGTATATGCTCCGGCGCGCGATGTCCGAAGAGGATTTCCTTGAATTGTCCCGTCAGGTTTTCTTCGGCGAAATAGACATTGTCGTAGCCGTCCATTATTTCGTAGAGCTTGGGATGAACGGGCAGGAGGGTTTTTACCACCAGCAGGTCCACGGGATGGCCTTGGTTGCGCAGATGGGCGACGGCTTCGCGGGCCGCGTCGGCGGTGATTCCCCAGGTTACCACCAGGTCGCGGGCGGGTTCGGAGGATTTATCCAGGGTGTAGATAAAGTAATCGTCCAGGTTTTCCGTGAGTTTGCGGGCCAGGCGTTTGGAGTTTTCCAGTGCTTCGGGATCGTTTTTGCGGATATTGGCGTCGGCATCGTGGGTGGAGGCCGTGAAACGCGTCAGGTGTTCGTCGTCACCCAGCGGTACGAAGGGCGGCGTCAGGTTGCGTCCGGGCTTGTAGGGTTTAAATTCCCCTTCGATATGCCGGTCGTAGGTGAATTTCTTTAAGGGACGAAGCCGGTTGAGGTCGAAACTGCGTTGGTACATGACCATTTCCTTGGAGGTGAGCAGGAAAACGGGCGTGCGGTATTTGAGGGCCGTTTCCATGGCTTTGTTCGACAGTTCCCAGGCGTCCGTAAAGTCCGAAGGCGAGAACACAGGAACCGGATAGCCGCCGGAAATGATACCGTTGAGCAGGCTCAGGTCGCCTTGGGCACCCGTGGTGGCCGAGCCGGTACTGGGTCCCAGGCGTTGGGTGATCACGATGACCATGGGCAATTCCATGGCGTAGGCCATATTGATGCTTTCCACCATCAGGGCAATTCCCGGGAAAGCGCTGGACGTTACGGGCATCACGCCGGTGGCCGACAGTCCCGCCATCCATTGCAGGGTGGAAATTTCGTCGGGAGCGGCCAGGAAGAGCGGCATACGTTGCTTGCCGTATTTATACATCCAGTTGGACGGAGTAATCGGGTAGGCCACAAAGGCGTCGGCACCCGATTGCGCCAAAGATTCGATGATGATCTTCGACCCGTCGATGAGGGTGTTTTTCGGTGTTTCCAATGTGTTGGATTTTAGAATTTCGACAAATGTAAAAAAATGTTTTTAGCCGTGCTATTACGCAGGTTTGAATTTTTTAAATGTATTTACACAGTAACTATTTTTTCATAGGAAGAATATCGACAAAAAAATACGCGCCGTGTATGGAACGACGCGTATTATACATATTTGGTTGCAAAAATGTATTTATTAAATTAGTAAAGGTGCCAGTATTAAAGCCACTACGGACATCAGTTTGATAAGAATGTTGAGCGAAGGACCCGAAGTATCTTTAAAGGGATCGCCCACAGTGTCGCCCGTTACAGCGGCGGCATGTGCATCGGTACCTTTGGTGAGTTTTTTACCGTCGATTTCCACGCCTTCTTCGATCATTTTCTTGGCATTGTCCCATGCACCACCGGCATTGGCTTGGAAGATGGCCATCATCACCCCGCTGATGAGTACGCCGGCTAACAAACCGCCCAGCATTTCGGCGCCTCCCAAAAGGCCTACCAAAATGGGGGTCAAAACGGCAATAAGACCGGGGAGAACCATTTCGCGGAGCGAGGCTTTGGTGGAAATTTCCACACATTTTTCGTATTCGGCATATTCATCTGCCGATTCAAAGGCTTCCAAGTCTTTTTTGTCCCATTCGCTTTCGGGTTTGTCGCCGTATTTGCGCATGATTTCCAAAGCTTTTTTCAATTGGGGAATGCTGTTAAACTGACGGCGAACTTCGTCGATCATGTCTTTGGCCGCATCCCCCACGGCTTTCATGGCCATGGATGAGAAGAGGAAAGGCAGCATACCACCGATGAGCAAGCCGGCCATAACCTTGGGATCGGCTACGTTAATGCTTTTTACATGAGCGGTTTGCATGAAAGCGGAGAATAATGCCAAAGCGGTCAAAGCGGCCGATCCGATGGCAAAACCTTTTCCGATGGCGGCAGTGGTGTTGCCCACGGCATCCAATTTGTCGGTACGGTTACGCACTTCCTTGGGCAATTTTGACATTTCGGCAATACCGCCCGCATTGTCGGCAATGGGTCCGTAGGCGTCCACAGCCAATTGGATACCCAGGTTGGAGAGCATACCCACGGCTGCAATGGCAATGCCGTAGAGACCGGCATAGTGATAAGCGCCCATGATGGCCAAAGCCAAAATCAGGATAGGCAGGGCTGTGGATTGCATACCCACACTCAGGCCGGCGATGATGTTGGTAGCCGGTCCGGTGGTGGATTGCTTCACGATGCTCCAAACGGGTTTCTTAAACGTACCGGTGTAGTATTCCGTAATCATACCGATGGCAATACCGGCCAGCAATCCCAAAACGATGGCGATGAAAACCCCCGTGGACGTGTAGGTGCGGCCACCGAAACTCCAAGATTCGGGGAGAAAATATTTAACGATAAACCAAGAGGCGATAATCATGATCACACCCGAAATGATTTCACCGGTGTTCAATGCTTTTTGCGGATCGCCTCCTTCTTTCACTTTCACGAAGAATGTTCCGAGGATGGAAGTAAGGATACCCACCGAGGCCAAAACCAGCGGAAGCAGGACGGCATTCAACTGATTTTCGCCCGTGAAAGCTCCCACGCCGATAAAGGCGGCACCCAATACCATGGAACTAATGAGCGAGCCTACGTAGGATTCGAACAAGTCGGCACCCATACCGGCCACGTCGCCCACGTTGTCACCCACGTTGTCGGCAATGGTGGCGGGGTTGAGCGGATGGTCTTCCGGAATTCCGGCTTCCACTTTACCCACCAGGTCGGCACCCACGTCGGCGGCCTTGGTGTAAATACCACCGCCCACACGTGCAAACAAAGCGATGGACGAAGCACCGAATGAAAATCCGGTGATAACGGTAATTACCTTATGAACGTCCCAGTCCAATCCCGAATAAATCAGGAACAAAAGGGAAATACCGAAAACACCTAGGCCCACAACGGCCAAGCCCATTACGCTACCGCCGGTGAAGGCCACTTCCAAAGCGCGTCCCAAGCTGCTACGAGCCGCCGCAGCCGTACGTACGTTGGCGCTGGTGGCTACGCGCATACCGATAAAGCCGGCTAAGGCCGAACTGAAAGCGCCTAATATAAACGAAACCCCCACCAACCAGGAGGAAGTTTTCGGATCGGCGGAAAAAGCCAACAAGGCAAATACTACCAAAATAAAAATAATCAATACCTTGTATTCGGCCATTAAAAAGGCCATGGCGCCCTTGCGAATATGCTCACCGATTCGCTTCATGCGTTCGGTGCCGTAATCCTGCTTGGAAATCCAAGCCGAACGCCACCATGTAAATACCAAGGCCAGCACACTAATGGCCAGCGCTACATACAATAAATTCATTCCCATGAGTTAAGCTTTTTAAATTTTCGGCAAATTTACGGTTTTATATCGAATAAAACCAACACATTTGCCGCTTTTGCCTAGCTTATTTACGCCTTTTTTAAAAGATTTTTTCTGCTCGATTATTCAAAAAGTTAATAGAAATGAAATAATTGATAAAATGTTGGTTAAAATTGAGATTGGCAGGAGGGGATGTTCCATATTTTCAAGTAAAAACCGGTTTAGTTCAAGGCCGGATCGCTGGGGGCGTCTTTCCAAAGTGTAAGATCAGGGCGTATTTTCACAAGGAGGGTTTTCCACATGTCCTTGGATAAGGCCGTAATGGGATCGAAATCCAACGGTGCCACAAACCAGGCTTCGTCTTCGATTTCGTCTTCCAACTGGCCTTTGGACCAACCACTGTATCCGGCAAAAAATTTGATTTTGTCGGAAAGGAAAGTTTCGTCATATAGACCGTTGATGATGTTTTTCAGGTCGCCGCCCCAATACAATCCGTCGCCGATGGGTAAACTGCCGGTGACGATGTCGGGAATGCGGTGGATATAGTAGAGTTTGTCCTGTTCCACCGGGCCGCCGTTGTAGATGGGAAAAGCCAGGGGAATTTGGGTCACGTCGTTGAGTCGAGCGCGAAAAGGTTTGTTGAGCATAAAGCCCACGGTGCCGTCGCTATGGCGGTCGGCGATCAGAATCACGCTTTGTGAAAAAATGCCGTCGGTAAGCAGATTGGGTGTTGCGATCAAGAGTTTTCCTTTCATGTAATATTAAAATGTTTGGTCCTTTTATCAAAAGTACAAATTTTATACCTAATTATCCAAATCCGCCATTTTATGGGAATAAAGTTTTTTAAATTACCCCCGGTAGCTTTTGGATAACAGTATATTCCGGAATCGGCTATCGCGTATTTGGCCGGGTGTTATGAAGTTTAAAACTTTGGCAATGATAGAATCATTATAAAAATACATTATACGATATAATTAAACAAAGCAATTAAAAATAGCTTGAATAGAAATGAAAAAAGAAATTCCACTACTACCGGAAAATCGACATATAAAATTTTTAATCGGTATTATTAGATGCAATAAAAAACGAGGTATGTTTAAATTCGTAATATTTTTTTCGTGTAGAAACCGGTACCACGTGTATTCGAGAAGCATATTGTCCGTTTATCATGTTTCGAAAACAAACCCGTCAAAGAACATGTTAATTAAAGAGTGCCTTTAACCGTCACCGTCCACTTGCTGAGAAACCACACTTTGTATTTTACTCAAAAATTTTCTTCCTCTCAAAAAATGATGTTTTGTCTTTTTTGTTCCGTCGATATGGTTAAATTTGGCCGTATCAAAATCTTATGACAATGAAACAACCTACCATATTTTGGACCAAAGTGGACGAAGCCCCTCAACTGGCGGCTTATTCGTTCTTTCCCGTTTTGAAAAAAATCGCCTCTACGGCCGGCATCGATATGGAAACCAAGGATATTTCCCTGGCGGGACGTATCTTGGCAAATTTTCCCGATTATCTGAAACCGGAGCAACGCGTTCCCGACGCTTTGGCTGAATTGGGTGAAGCCACTTCCCGGCCCGAAACCAATATTATAAAGTTACCCAACATCAGTGCGTCGGTTCCGCAATTGCAAGCCGCCATTCGCGAATTGCGCGAAAAAGGTTTCATGGTACCCGAATATCCCGAAGAACCGAAAACCGACGAAGAAAAACAAATTCGCGAACGCTATGCCAAAGTGTTGGGAAGTGCCGTCAACCCCGTCTTGCGCCAAGGCAATTCCGACCGTCGCGTGGCCGAATCCGTCAAACGCTTTGCCCGAAAATATCCCCACAAATTGATGAAACCCTGGCCGGAAAATTCCAAAACCCATGTGGCCCATATGTCAGCGGGTGATTATTTCGAGAACGAACAATCCGTTACCCTGGACGATGCCAACGGTTTTCGTATAGAATTGCATACCGGCGACGGACGCCGCATCACCTTAAAGGATTCGTTGCAAGGACATCCGGGCGAAGTGCTGGATGCCACCTATATGAGCCGTGACGCCCTGCGAAAATTTTACCGTGAACAAATTCGCGACGCCAAAGACAAAGACGTCCTTCTTTCGCTCCACCTGAAAGCCACCATGATGAAGGTTTCCGACCCCATCATGTTCGGTCATGCCGTGGAGGAATATTACAAGGATTTGTTTGAAAAACACGGTGAAGACCTGGAAAAAATAGGTTTCAATCCCCGTTCGGGTATTTCCGACCTGTATAAAAAATGGGACAAGCTTCCCGAAGAAAAACGCCGCGCCATCGAACAAACCATCCGGGAAATTTATGCCAAGCAACCCGATTTGGCCATGGTGGACAGCGACAAAGGAATTACCAACCTTCATATGCCCAACAAAATCATCATCGATGCGTCCATGCCCGTGGTTATTCGCGACGGTGGACGTATGTGGGGTCCCGACGGCAAGCTTCATGACACCAAAGCCATGATCCCCGATCGCACTTATGCACGCATATATCAAAAGGTAATCGAAGATGCACAGAAACACGGCCAATTCGATCCCGCCACCATGGGAACGGTTCAGAATGTGGGCCTCATGGCCATGAAAGCCGAAGAATACGGTTCGCATCCCACCACTTTCGAAATTCCCGAAGCCGGAACCGTAAAGGTTGTCGATGATAACGGCCGCGTGCTGATGCAACACAAGGTGGATAAGGGTGATATCTGGCGTATGGCCCGCACCCGCGACATCGCCATCAAGGATTGGGTGAAACTGGCGGTCAACCGGGCACGCATAACCGGATATCCCGCCGTGTTCTGGCTCGACGAAAACCGTGCACACGACCGCCGCTTGATCGAAAAGGTCAAAAAATATTTGAAACAACACGACACTTCGGGTCTCGACATCCGCATCATGTCGCCCGAAGATGCCATGGTCTTTACCCTCGACCGCATACGCAAAGGCCAAAACACCATTTCGGTTACCGGAAACGTACTGCGTGATTACCTCACCGACCTTTTCCCTATTTTGGAGTTGGGTACCAGCGCCCGCATGCTCTCCATCGTACCTTTGTTGGCCGGAGGAGGTTTGTTTGAAACCGGCGCCGGCGGTTCGGCTCCCAAGCACGTACAGCAATTCTTGGAAGAAGGACACCTTCGCTGGGATTCCCTGGGTGAATTCCTTGCCTTGACGGCCTCCTTCGATCATTTGGCGCGAAAATTCGACAACAAAGCCGCCGCCGTACTTTCCGAAACCCTCGACAAGGCCATTGAAAAATATTTGGAAAACCGGAAATCCCCCGGCCGAAAAGTAGGTGAACTCGACACCCGGGGTGCACATTATTACCTCACACGCTATTGGTCCGAAGAATTGGCCGCGCAAAAGGATATGCCCGCCTTGGCCGAAAAATTCAAGCCCGTGGCCGAAGCCTTGAAGGAAAACGAAGAAAAAATCCTGGCGGAAATCCGCGCTACCGAAGGACGTCCGCAAGACATCGGCGGTTATTACCTTCCCGATGATCAAAAAGCGGAAAAGGCGATGCGTCCTTCGTCCACGTTTAATAATATAATGGACCGTATTTAAAAAGGATTTATTAGAATTAAATTATTGCTACAAAAAAAAGCCGTTCCTTTCGGGGAGCGGTTTTTAATTTTTTGTTGAATTAGGCACATAATAAATACGAATAGTTTTGGGATGTGCGCAACAAAAGAAATGTTCCGTCCGGTGCTTTAAATCGAAAGGTCTCCGGGATTGTCCGAATAGTAGAAATGGGTAAAAATTGCAATCGGTTTTTATTAAGGCGGATTCAAACTGTAAATACTCTATTTTTGTTGAATTAAATTGTTGATTATGTGATATTTAAATTAAAGATTGTCTCCAACCCAAATCCTAATTCCCAAATCCCAAATCCATTTGAAAGGGAAAAGGATAATGGTCAACTTGTTTCAGGCATGTACAAGTTTCGGTAAATGGTAAACGTAGAACGGCAAACGTGATAAAAAGTCACAGAGCCATTAATCGATTTAACGATTACACGGTTTAACGATTTAACAGTAATTCCCCATCTATTCAACTTTTCAACAGAAATAACCGATTGTACGATTCAACGATTTAACGGTTTAACGATTTAACGATTTCACGATTTCACGATTTCACGGTTCAACAACCATCAAAAGCTTCTCATTCAATTATTTTTTTCCGAAATTTTTCAGGCGATCCTGCCAATCGGGGGTTTGCGACAAATAGGCGAAATTGTCCGGTGCGTACATTTTTACGGCATTGAGGAAAAAGGCCGTACGGTAATTAACCGTTTTCTTGGTCAATTGCAAGGCCGTATCGCCGCCTTCCAATATCATGCGGATGATTTTTTCCGTTTCTTCCCAAAGCATATCTTCGTCGAAAACATAATCCACCAAACCCGTTTCCAAGGCTTCGGCGGCCGTGAGTTTCTTACCCGTGAGCAACAGGTCCATGGCTTTGGCGCGCCCTACGATGCTTTCGAGCAACACGGTACATCCGGCCGGCAATATGGCACCCAATTTTACGGCGGGGTAGGAGATAAGCGCTCCGGCCGATGCAATGCGAAGATCGGCGGCGGTGGCAAATCCGAATCCGCCACCCAATGCCAACCCGTTGATCACGGCCACCACGGGCTTGGGATGTAAAAATATTTTTTCGGAGGTTTCTTCCAACAAAACGGCAAATCTTTTGGCGCCGTCCACCGTGTCCAAGGATTGCAAGGCTTTCAGGTCTACTCCGGACGAAAAAGCTTTCCCCTCTCCGGTCAATACCAATAACCTTATGGCGGAATTATCGGCCGTTTGGTCCAATATC
>JAADEB010000028.1 GCA_013153655.1 Chlorobiota bacterium | reverse complement strand
GGGAAGGCGATACGCGTTTCTTCGAGGACATTTGGAAAGATCCCGAGTGGCGCAAAAAAATCGGCTTCGAACCCAAGCCGGAAAACACCCATGTGTTCCTCTGCGGCAATCCGCATATGGTGGACAACATGAAAGCCTTGCTCAAAGAAGACGGCTTCAAGGAACACACCAAGCGCGAACCCGGTCAAATTCACGCCGAAGAATTTTAACCGGATACGGTCTAAAAAACAAAACCCCGCAACACCTAAATGTTTGCGGGGTTTTTGATTATACACTCTTTTCGGAGTCGCTTAAAAATATCGCCGGCGAAGGTTGTTGTAATCGACATAATAAGTGGCCTTTACGATAAATGTGTTCCTATGCGGCATATCGAAAAGGCGTTGAAGGTTGCCGGTGTAGGCCAAATCGTAACCGCCCGTATGGTTTAGCAAACTGTTGCGATATAAGAGGTTCAGCCGGCTTCCGGGTGCGAATTCCCAACTGTAACCCAAATCAAGATTCCAGACATTGAAGGTAAAATCGGCATCGAAATTGCCGTCGTAGGGGTCGAGCCGGCCGTCGTTCCGGAGACGGTAAAAATCGTTATAGGCCACCGGCGACCAATAATGACGGATGTTCAGGCTAACGGCACTTCGCACATCGAAGAAATATTGAGCACGTATGCTTTGGGTAAATACATTGATGTCCCGCTTGCCAAAAATGATATCGCCACCGGCCGTTTTCACAAAACCCCGTTCATTGATTTTGCGTTCGAAATGGAAGCGGTAAATGGTTTTGAAACGGGAATTGAAACGGAAACGGGGACTCATTCCGAAACCGAATGTCTCCTGATCGGACGTAAAATATTTTTTGAAATGTCCCGAAACATCCAAGGCGAACTTCTTTCTGTAATCGGTGGAAACATACAGGCGCACTTTGTAATGCGCAGGGTCCAAATAGTAACGTCCCGGCACACGCGGTTCGTAGAAATCCTTGGTATCGGAAACAAGAGCTATCCGGCCACCGTAACTGGTGTATTTTTTATCGGTCATAAAAGCTTCCAATCCTGCATCTTTACGGAAAATTCCGTAAGGTTTATAAATATGATCCAAACCGATATCGATGCCCCATCTTAGGACATTAAAATATTTATTGGGTTTCAGAATCCGGTATATATAGGCAAAATCGTAGATAACGAAATTGTTTTTGCGCATATAGCCCATATCATTGATATCGTATTTATCGTCGGAAAGGTAGAGAACGGCTTCCAGTTGATGCCGGCGAAAAGTGCGGGTAATTTTATTGGTAATATGAAAACCGGTTTTGGCATTGGCCCCGTTGAGCATACTTACCACCGCTTTTCCGGATACATTATATTTATTATGGCGCGCATATAAATCATACACCAATCCCGTCACGTTGGCATCCGGCGCCGGACCGAAACGCGACACATTGGTATTGATCAGGCTGACGGAATTATTGGTCCCGAAAACATAATCGGCCACCATGATGTTGTAATTGGTATAAGGCTGGGTTTCCAGGCGGCGGATTTCACCCGAGGAAGTATCTTGCAGGACAGCTTCGGCGCGGTTGACAAAGGCATTCATAATGCCCAAACCCAAGCCGTTGTCGTTGCGTCCCGAAATTTTGACGGCATTGATCAAGCGGGTTTTTTCGGGATTTTCCAAAATGATTTCGGAGGGTCTTTTTTCGTAAAACACTTTGGCATAATCCACAGGCGTGCTTCCGATGCGGCGCGAATAAAAAAGGCCTCCCTTGGAAAATAATTGTACTCCTTCGGTGAAGAATTGTCTTTTTTCCCCGTAGTATTGTTCGAAAGGGCCCAAATTGAGGCGTACGTCGTCATAAGGTACATCGCTGAAATCGGGAATGAGGGTGGCATCGAGGGTATAATTGGCATTGATACCGTATTTGAGATCCATGCCGTAGGCCAAATGTCCTTCGGAACGGCCTTGGTAATATTCGCGGATATAGGATGCATAAGGATAAAAACTAAGGCGAACGGGAGGTCGAATCTCATAGAGTCCGGTCAGGCGTCCCATAAAATACACCGGGTCGGTTTCCTGCGATTTGTTTATATGGGTCCACGAAAATTTACGCCTTGTGCGATTGACATAGCGGATGAAATTAACGGCCCATTCCTGCCGGTTTTTGTTTTGGAAACGTAGCGCCGAATAAGGAATGGCCATTTCCACCGTCCAGCCTTTGCTGCCGATGGTCACGGCGGATTTCCAAACGGCATTCCAGGAAAGATCCATATGGTTTTTGGCCATAATGCCGTCCACCTGTGCACCCGAAGCCGTAACCGAAAAAACGTAATTGTTCCCCGGCGCCTTGAAAGGATTTAGCAGAAGCGCAAAATAGTCGGCTTGGGTCAGTTGGTCGCGCAATCCGAATTCCGTAGAAATGGTGGCGGGATCCGGATCGCTCATTTCGGCGAGTATGTAGAGATGGGTGTTGTCGTAAAGCATTCTGACGCGGGTTTGGTAAGCCGGAGGTTCGGGGTTGCCGTCGCCGGGTTCGAATTCGTATAAACCGGTGGCCACCGGCGCCTTCAGCCAAACCGTGTCGACGGAACGGCCGTCGATGCGGGGCGCAACGGCCGTGCGTACGGCTTGGAGGGTCTTCTTGTTTTCCGGCACCTGCTGTCCGTTCAAGTGCATATATAAAAAAGAAAACAAGAACCATATGATTCGGGGTCGGTAAAATGTTTTCATGAGTGACTTATTTCGGCTCAAATATAGTTTTTTAAAACGGGGTGAACCAAGGATTTTATCGTAAAAAACGAAAAAAACGTAATAAATATTTCAGCGAAATATGCACGTAGCCGCAAAAAACCGGTCAAACCTTAATTTCTAGCAAAAAAAGCAGGCTGTCCATTATGCCATCCGCCATTTTGCGCTGTTTCCCCGTGAAATTTCACGAAAAGAAAAAAAAGACAACACGGAAATAAAAAATTATTCCGAAAAAATATCGTTACCGCTCACCCGGCGGCCTGTCATTAGTTTTTGATAGGCCGCATAAACCCGGCAAGCCACGCAAAAACCGGCCATCACTTCGGCCAATACCACCGCCAGCATAACGGCCGCTACCACACGCGCCGTCGTCATATGACCGTTGAAAGACAAAATGGAAACCGCCAGCATCATAAGCATACCGGTAAAAGCCGCAAATTGCTTGGCCGCCGCATCCACGGGACGGGGACATACCTTGAAAAATTTCAGTACGCCGTCCAGAAGAATACAAAGCGGACTATAAGCCGTACCGGCCAAAACGCGCAGCATAAAATCAAAAGTAACCAAATACACCGGCAAACGCCAATCGGCCAACAAAAACATGATTAACAATGCCGCTATGATTATACTGTAAAACTTGATCAAAGGTGCATTTAGCTTTTTATAATTAACGGGACAACCGAAATTTTCCATGAGCTATTATTTTGACGCAAAAGTAAGCAAAAACCCATATTGTAACAAATATCACATTATAAATTTTTCCCAAGGATATAATAAGCTAAACTTATGTAACAAGTCGGGAATTGTATTGCCGTTTTGAAAATGAGGGGAAGGGGTATATATATAATGTATCCAGGGTCTTTGAAATTTTTCCAGAAAACGATTTGCCTGCGGGTCATTCGGCAGAAAGACATGAAAATGAAAAGGTTGTTTTTTTCAAAAAAAAGTCTTTACTTTGCAGTCCGAAAAATGTAAAAGGACTTGTTATGTCGCAAATATGTGAAATCACCGGAAAAAGGCCTATGAGCGGGCACAACGTGTCGCACGCACATAACCTGACGAAACGCAAATTCAAAGTAAATTTGTTCAAGAAACGTTTTTACATTCCCGAAGAAGACCGTTGGGTAACGCTGAAAGTGAGCAAAGCGGGAATGAAATTGATCGATAAAATCGGAATTCAAGCGGCTTTGAAACAAGCACGTGAAAAAGGTTATTTAACTCGTAAAATCTAACGGACATGGCATCGAAAAAGAAAGGAAACCGCGTACAGGTGATTCTGGAATGCACCGAACACAAAAAATCGGGTATGCCGGGCACTTCCCGTTATATCACGACCAAAAACAAAAAGAACACGCCGGGACGATTGGAATTGCGCAAATACAATCCCATCCTGAAACGTCACACCATCCATCGCGAAATCAAATAATTTACCACTATGGCAAAGAAAGTAGTAGCAACCCTGCAAACAGGTTCGAAAAAATGGACGAAAGTGATCCGCGCGGTCAAAAATCCCAAGACCGGCACCTACACTTTCGAAGAAAAAATCATGAATGCCGACGAAGCCAAGGCATACCTCAAAAAATAATTTCCCTAAGGGACATGAACACATTACCGGAAGCAATTCGCCCCACGGGCGGGTTGCTTTTTTATTTATTATCTTTGTAAAAATCCATTAAAGACCGATTATGGCATTGTTCAAACGCATTTTTTCCAAAGAAAAAAAGGAAAAGCTGGATAAAGGATTGGAAAAATCCAAAAAATCGTTTTTCGAAAAACTCGGCAAAGCCGTGGCCGGAAAATCCAAGGTGGACGACGAAGTGCTGGACAACCTGGAAGAAGTGTTGATCACCTCCGACGTGGGTGTGGACACCACCCTCAAAATCATCGAGCGTATCGAAAAACGGGTGGCGCGCGACAAATATTTGGGCACCTCGGAGCTGAACCGCATCCTGCGCGAGGAAATCGCCGCCTTGTTGGCCGAAAACGAACCCGAAGAACAAAAACACACGCCGGACAACACCAAACCCTACGTGATCATGGTCGTGGGCGTCAACGGAGTGGGCAAAACCACCACCATCGGCAAGCTGGCGCACAAATTCGCCGCCGAAGGCAAAAAGGTGGTAATGGGTGCGGCGGACACCTTCCGGGCGGGCGCTATCAACCAATTGGGTATTTGGGCCGAACGAACCGGTGCCACCCTCATCAAGCAACAACCCGGCTCCGACCCGGCTTCCGTAGCCTACGACACCCTCCACCATGCCATCCACAACGATGCCGACATCGTGCTGATCGACACGGCCGGACGCTTGCACAATAAAGTGAACCTGATGAACGAGTTGGCCAAGGTGAAACGCGTGATGCAAAAACTCATACCCGAAGCGCCGCACGAAATCCTCCTTGTGCTGGACGGCACCACGGGTCAAAACGCTTACGAACAGGCCAAGCAATTCGCCGCCGTTACGGACATCAACGCCTTGGCGGTAACCAAGTTGGACGGCACGGCCAAAGGAGGTGTGGTCATCGGTATTTCGGACCAATTGAAGGTGCCGGTCAAATATATCGGCGTGGGCGAACAGGCCGACGACTTGCAGGAATTCGACAAAATGGAATTCGTGGATTCGTTTTTCCGCTAGAATCGAATTTTTTATTAACTTGTCCCATTGAAAACGAAATTATTTGACCCGATGAAATCCTTATACCGTATTTTATTTCTGATTTTGATCGTTTCCGGAGCCTTTACGCGGGCCGGTGCGCAGGAAGGTGTTCCCGTTTATTACGATTACCTGACGGACAACCTCCACCTGATTCATCCGGCCATGATGGGCGCCAGCACGTGTAGCAAAGTCCGCTTGACCGGACGTATGCAATGGACCGGCGTGAACGATTTTCCCATGCTGCAAACCCTGAGTTTGAGTTCGCATTTGGGCAAAAATTCCGGATTCGGTTTAATTATCTACAACGACCGCAACGGTTATCACCGTCAAACGGGCGTGCAAGTGGCTTTTGCGCATCATTTGCTTTTGAGCCAAGGCGAGGTGCTCAATAAATTATCCTTCGGCATCAGCGGAATGTACAGTTTCAACCAATTGGACGAATCCACTTTCGACCCTTCGGATTTCGACCCGGTGGTGAGCTACACCTTGCGCAGCGGCGGTTATTTTAACATGGATGTGGGACTGGCCTATCACTACGAAAACTTCTTTTTCCTGGCATCGGCCAAAAACCTGCTGTTGATTCCCAGACCGTTGTACGGACCGGCCGAAAACGTGAATTTGAGGAACTATGTGGGCACCATCGGCTACTTTTTCGGCAAGGGTGTGGGTTTTCACGTGGAGCCTTCGGTGATGCTGCAATACAAAGAGTTCAACGGCGACCTGATCGGTGACTTGAATGTGAAGTTTTATCACGACATGAACAATGCCGCCTTTTTCTACGGCGTATCCTATCGCAATTACCTGGGCACCATGTCGCAAAATCCCTTGCATGATATCACGCCTATCGTGGGTGTGTATGCCGGCAAATTTTTCGCCGCCTATCTCTACACCTATCAATTGTCGGACGCCACCTTCTCCAATGGCGGTTTCCACCAGATTTCATTAGGCTACAATTTCGATTGCCGTCCGCGCATTTACCGCTACGGATGTCCGCACATTCGCTAGTGCTTGGACGAAAGGATTTTTTATCGTATATTTGCAAGCCGAATTGAAATCCAATTAATTATGTATGCAATCGTAGAGATAGCAGGGCAACAATTTAAAGTTAGCAAAGACCAAAAATTGTTTGTTCACCGTTTGCCGCAAGAGGAAGGTGCGGACGTAACGTTCGACAAAGTGCTTTTGATCGGCAACGGCGAGCAAGTCAATATTGGCGCCCCGGCTATATCGGGTGCGGCCGTGAAGGCCAAAATTTTGAAGCACCTGAAAGGCGACAAAGTTATCGTCTTCAAGAAAAAACGCCGTAAAGGCTATCGCGTAAAACGCGGACACCGTCAATTGCTTTCACAAATCGTTGTGGAAGAAATCATTGAGAAAGGATACAAATCCTCTGAGAAAAAAGCCGCCAAACCCAAGGCCAAAGCCGAAGCACCGGCCAAGAAAAAAGCCGTAGAAGCGGAAACCAAAGCGGATACGGTTCAAAAATTCGCCGAAACGGCTCCGGCCAAGGAAGCCAAACCGGCTAAACCGGCCAAAAAGACCAAAACGGCCAAGAAAAGCCAAGGCGACGATCTGAAAAAAATCGAAGGTATCGGACCCAAAATCGCCGAAATCCTTAAAGAAGCCGGCATCGACACCTTCGCCAAACTGGCCAAAGCCGATCCGGAAAAAATCAGTGAAATCCTGATCGAAAAAGGCGGCAAACGATATGCCATGCACAATCCTTCCACCTGGCCTAAGCAAGCCGAATTGGCCGCCGAAGGCAAATGGGAAGAATTGGAAAAATGGCAAGACCAACTCAAAGGCGGTCGCGAATAATTAACCCGAAAAACACAAGATTATGGCTCATAAGAAAGGGGTAGGTAGTTCCAAGAACGGACGCGAGTCGGAAAGTAAACGGCTCGGCGTCAAAATTTTCGGCGGGCAAACAGCCATCGCCGGTAACATCATCGTACGTCAACGCGGCACCAAGTTCCATCCCGGTAAGAACACTTACATGGGTAAGGACCACACCATTCACGCCGCCATCGACGGAATCGTGGAATTCGAAACCAAAAAAGGCGGTCGCAAGTATATCAATATCTTGCCTAAGACCGAAGCCTGAGAAAAACGTTTCATTCACCTGTTGAAAACAAATGCCGTCCTTCGTTAGGGCGGCATTTCGTATATTTAGGCAAAGATTCGGGATATGCTCTACGACACGCCATTGGAAGATATCCTGTTCCTGGACATCGAAACGGTGCCGGAAGTGTACCGCTACCGGGAATTGGACGAGCAAATGCAAAAACTCTTTTCGCGCAAGACGGCCTACCGCCAAACCGATGAAAAAGGACCCGAAGAACTGTACGAGGAAGCCGCCTTCTGGGCCGAATTCGGCAAGGTGGTAACGGCGGCCTTCGGCGTGATGAAACGCGGCGAGGACGGACAATATACTTTGACCGTACATTCCGTAGCCTCGGACAACGAAAAAGAATTGCTGGAACAAATAGCGGACATTTTGAACAAATTCGACCGCATTGTACAAAAACGCGGGCGGAAAGCCTTCCTGTGCGCTCATAACGGCAAGGAGTTCGATTTTCCGTTTTTGGCGCGGCGGATGCTTATCAACCGGGTAAAATTGCCGGACATATTGAAAGTGCAAGGTAAAAAGCCGTGGGAAACATCGTTTTGCGACACCTTGCAACTATGGCGTTTCGGCGATTTCAAGCATTATACCTCCTTGGAACTGTTGGCCGTGATTCTGGGTATTCCCACACCCAAAGACGATATCGAGGGCAAGGACGTTCCGCGTATTTACTACGAAGAAAAAGATTTGGAACGTATCGAAAAATATTGCCGCAAGGACGTGATTACATTGACCAACATCTTTCTGCGTATGCGTGAGGAAGAGCCTTTGCCTCCGGAGCGGGTGAAGGGGGTGGATAGCTGAATGGAGGGGGAATTTTTGTTAAATCGTGTAATCGTTGAATCGTGAAAACTAGCTGTTGGCCGTTAGCCGTTAGCTCTTAGCTTTTGTAAATTTTGATATTAACCTTAATCGAAATTTTGAATATGTCAAATAGTTACCTTTGTCATTCCGACGACCGAAGGGAGCAGGAATCTCTGTTCCTTTGGGATTGTTGATAATCGAGATTTCTCGTCGCTCCCTCCGGTCGCTTCCCTCGAAATGACAAGGGTGGCTCTTTTGTCCTAATACCGCCTTCGGTACGTGTTATGTCATTCCGAACGAAGTGCTGTGTCCGCCTCAGGCGGGAGGAATCTCTATTTCTTATGTGAGGAATCTATTTTCATTATGGCGTATTGAGTATGAGATTCCTCGCCGCTTCACTTTCCTCGGAATGACACGGATCGACCTTTCGGTCTATTATCGCTTAAAAGGAATATCTGTCATTCCGACGACCGAAGGGAGGAGGAATCTCTGTCCCTTTGGGATGGTTTATAATGGAGATTCCTCGTCGTTCGTTCCTCACTTCCCTCGGAATGACAGGGATCGTTCTTTTGGTCTAATACTGCCTTCGGAACATGTTTTGTCATTCCGAACGCATTCTGTCATTCCGAACGCAGTGCTGTGTCCGCCTCAGGCGGGAGGAATCGTGAGGAATCTCTTTCCATTATGGCGTATTGAGTATGAGATTCCTCGCCGCTTCGCTTTCCTCGGAATGACACCCGTCACCTATCAATATTATCGATTTAACAATTCAACGGTTTAACGGTTCAACGATTAACAATAATCGAGATTCCTCGTCGTTCGTTCCTCACTTCCCTCGGAATGACAACAATCATCCTTCATCGGTCATCGGTCATCGGTCAATATTATCGATTTAACGATTTAACGATTTAACGGTTTAACGGTTCAACAACCAACTCACCAATCCTTCTCCTGCTTCCTTCGGGCGCCTTTGCCTTTTTGCCAGCGGATTTTTCGGAGGGTTTGGTTTTCCTTGTTTTTGAGGGCGTTGAGCAGGTAGCGCGTTTCTTCGGGCGAGAGTTTGGACGGGCGTTTTAGCTGCTTGCCTTGGCCTTCGCGGCCGGATTGATTTTTTTGGCGGCCTTGGTCGCCGGGCTGTTGTTTGTTTTGCTTGTCCTTATTGCCTTGTTGATTTTGGTTTTGTTGGTTTTGATTTTGCTTGTCTTGGTCCTTGTTGCCTTTGTTTTTTTGATCTTTTTTGTTTTTGTCGCCTTGCTTGTTTTGGTCTTTGTTGTCCTTATTGCCTTGCTTGTTCTTATCCTTATTGTCTTTGTTGCCTTTGCCTTTGTCGTTCTTGTTCTTGTCTTTGTTTTGCTTGTCGTTTTGGCCGTTTTTGTTCTTTTGCTTGTCTTTGCCGTTCTTATCGTTCTTGTTGTCTTGGTTTTTATTATCCTTATTGTTCTTGTTGTTCTTATTATTTTTATTGTTCTTATTGTTTTGATTGTTTTTATTTTTCTTATTCTGCTTGTTCTTTTGATTTTTCTTTTGTTTTTCCAATAATTTTTTGGTGTAGGCGTATTTTTTGCGCAGGATTTCGTCCTTGGGATTGGCGCGCAGGGCATTGCGGTAGGCTTCCAGGGCCTTTTGGTATTTTTTGGCTTGGAAATAATAGTCGCCGGCGTTGTTCCGGGCACGGTAGCGGATGCTGTCGGAGCGGGTTTGGCGGGCGGTGCGTTCGTATTGTTCCAGGGCTTCGGCGTGGCGTCCTTGGAGGGCCAGGGCTTGGGCCAGGTTGTAGGCCACGGTGTCGTTGCGGCCGTATTGGAGGGCGGTGCGCCATTGTTGTTCGGCCTTTTGCGGATTGTGGCGGATGTAGGCCTTCCAGCCTTCGCGGGCGTAGGTGCGCAGGGTGTCTTGCCGCGTTTGAGCATGGGCGGCGGCGGTCCACAGGAAGAGGAAATATAGAAGGATACGTTTAGTTTTCATGATCGTTTCGGTTTTCGTTAAACAAATTCAATCGTCTGAGCCACTTGCTTTCGCGTTCGGTGGTGAGGATGTAGAGCAGCAGGAACAGCAGTCCCGCGCCTACGAACCATTGGAATTGGTCCTTGAAACCGGTGATGCGTTTTTCTTCGTATTCCTTACGGTTGATTTTGCTCAGGTAGTCTTCGATTTGTTTGACGGCTTGGCGGCTGTTGTTGCCGTCCACGTAGATGCCGTGGGTGGCTTGGGCCAGGGCGTAGAGGAGTTGGTCGTTGCGGCGGGTGATGACGCGCTTGCCTTCGCGGTCGGTTTTGTAGCTGACGAGCATGCCGTTGCGGCGGATGGGAATGGGTGCGCCGGTGGAGGTGCCGATGCCTACGGTGATGATTTTGATGCCTTGCTCGGCCAGTTGGCGGGCCATTTCGCGGGCGTTTTGGCCGTGGTCTTCGCCGTCGGTGAGGATAATGACGATTTTGTCGGCATCGTCGCGGTCGAAATAGGTTTGGGCCAGGCGTAGGGCTTCGTCCAGGGCCGTGCCTTGGGTGCCGATCATGGAGGGATTGATTTGGTGCAAAAACATTTTGGCCGCCGCATAATCCGTGGTGATGGGCAGGATGGGCAGAGCCTCGCCGGCATAGACGATAATACCGGTGCGGTCGG